>NZ_JFJW01000003.1:0-28298 GCF_000611125.1 Cupriavidus sp. SK-4 | reverse complement strand
GGCCGCCTGCGGCACTGCCGCCGGCGCCGATTTCCGCATCAGGCGCAGGCCGCCGAATGCGACGAACAGTCCCGCGGCCACGGCAAGGTTGACACCCAGGCTGGCAAAGGCCGTCGCCATCTCGTTCAGCGGCAGGCCTGCCTTCTGCACGATCTTGTTGGTGATGCCGCCATAGATGCTGATCGGCGAGAAGCCGCCGCCCTGCGCACCGTGGATCACCATCAGGCCCATCAGCAGCGGGTTGATGCCGTAGCGCGCGGCGAACCCCAGCGCGATCGGCGCTATGATTGCGACCGCTGCCGGGCTGACCGCGCCGACCGAGGTCAGCACCGCCGCGATCATGAACATGATCCACGGGATCGCCGCGATCCGGCCGCCCACGGCGCGTACGGCAAGCTTCACCAGCCAGTCGATGGTGCCGTTGTTCTGCGCCACAGCGAACAGGTATGTGATGCCGACCAGCGTCAGGAACAGGTCGGCGGGGAAGCCGGCCAGGATAGCCTTGGCCGGCATGGCGGCAACCAGCGTGCCGACCAGGAACGCGCCGACAAAGGCCAGCGCGCCCATATTGATGGGCAGGACCGTGGCGATGACGAACATCAGCCCCAGGACAGAGATGGAAATCAGGTGTTGCGACATAGCGGCTCCGTCGCGGCAGGCGCGCCGGGGCGCCCATCGCTTGGTAGAAATGGCGTGGGATTGGTTTTCGGCTGGAACTGCCGAAAGTGATGCGCCGCTACGGCAAGGTGTGGAAGGGGTAGGCCGTCACATGCGTCTCCTTGGTGGATATGGCCTCGCTTGAATACTTCAAGTCGGCGCCATTTTTGAGTCTTGCTTTTGAGCCAAGAATAAGGTGGCGGACAATGAGCATCAATTAAGGTGCGGGGGCAATCCTTACGGAGACCGGAATAGCATCGGGAGGGCGAGACGGATCGCGAGAGACGAGTGGCGAGACGGTCGCAGGACCTTTGTGCCCGGCAACCAGGCTTGACGCGGATCTATTTACCGCCCCTCCTTTATGCCACGCAGGGGTCCTGCACCACCGTGCCGGCCGAGCGCAGCCAGTGCCAGACCATCGACTTGACCGCGTATACAGGATCAGTTGCTGATCAAACGTAAAATCAAGGATGGCTCACGTTACCCGCCGGCGATCAACGCGACATGAAGGACGGAGTTTTGTCAGACTGGTGGTGAATAGCGGGCCTCCCGTGAGTCGAACACGGCACCAACGGACTATGAGTCCGCTGCTCTGACCAGGCATGAGCTAGAGGCCCAATTGGAAGGGGGTAAAGCCGTCAGCACAAAGTTCGTCGGCCTCAGCTTTTCTCAGCAGTACCCCCATCTTGCATCATTCGGCTGGTTGGCGACATCGCGTTACCAGCCGAGGCAAGGATCACGCCGACGCTTCAGGCGACGCTACAGCCGGAACCACTTTCTTCGCCGAAGCCCGTTTTTTCGTCACGGATTTCACTGCGACCGCCTTCGGGCCTGCTTTCGCGGCGACCTTGCCCTTAGTAGCGGGTGCGGCCTTTTTCGCGACTGCTTTCGTTACGGCAGCTTTATTGCCCGTCGCCTTCTTGGCGCCTGCAGCCTTGGCCTTCTTTGCCAAGAGCTTGTCCTTTGCGGCTTGCTTTTCAAAGCGTGCCGCGGCCTTTGCGGCTTCCACGGCCTGGGCAACCTCGCGCTTGGCCGCTTCAATTGCCTTCTTCGTGTCGGCGCGCAGCTTCAGCAAGCGCTTCTTCGCTGCCTGTGCCTCACGGGCAAGCACGCTGGCCTTCTTCGTTGGCACTGCCACCTTCTTTGCGGCAGGTTTGCCCTTGGCAGTTGCACTTACCCGTGTCGTTTTAGTTGCTGCGACCATGTTTGGTTATTCATCGTTGTGAGTGAAGCGCGGAGTATAACCGCACGGTGGCATTACATAATAGAGGTCAGTTTCTTCTTTATGTTGCGTCCAAGCGCGATCAGTCGGCGGCCGAGATACTGCCCCCTCTTCCGCAGCGCTTTCTCATTGGTATGTGGCAGGTTTGCCAACTCAAATGGCAAAGCATCGAACATGGCAATGCGATTTGACTACACCCCTGTCGATTGGGACTTGGTTGCCTGACGGCAGGGTTGCGGCATATCGGGGCATGCCCGAGTCATGGCGCATACCCCCGCGCCTGGACAACGGAGCGGGCCCAGACCAACCGCCCCGTTGCCCTGCCCTGCTCAGGACAGGCATTCCCCGCTGTCGCGCGCATCGCTGCGCGCGCCGTCGGTGAAGCCATCGCGCGAGCTGATGCGGGCGCCATCGGTATAAGGGTCAGGCTTGCGCATGCCGTCCAGGTACGGATCAAAGCCACGGATCGCACACACGGACCTGCCCTGATGCGCGACCACGGGCAGCATGGTGGCCTCGGTGGGCGCACTGTGCGCGCCATCGGTAAAGGCGTCGCGCTGGCCGCTGTGTCCCGGCGCGGCAACGATCAGCCCATCGGCATAGGCACCGGCGTGGGCGGCCTGGCTGAGCCCGGCGGCAAGTGCGGCGGCGGCAAGCAGGGTCTTGGCAAGGGTCTTATGCATTGCTATCTCCAACAGGCGTGTCGGCGGCGTTGCCGCGACGGCACTCCTCGTGCAGGCGATCAGCTACGGAACAGTATGGCCCGCACGGGATCGCCTCTGCCGTGCAAGCCGTTGCCTGGCGTGGGCCGGCTGCCATCCCATCGTGGCAGCGGCGTCGCGCCGGACTCCTGGATAAGGGGTACCTGCGCCCCATGTCGCAAGCGTGGTGCGTCAGGCGGGCCTGATGTTCTGATTCACGCGGAACAGGTTGGCCGGGTCGTATTTGCGCTTGATCTCCGCCAGTCGAGCATAGTTGTCGCGATAGGACGCCTTCACGTTGTCATTGCCCTCGTCCATCATCATGTTGATGTAGCCGCCGCCGGCAGAGTGCGGATGCAGGGCCAGCCAGTAGTCCTTCGCCCACTGCACGATGCGATCGTTGTTGGCCGGGTCGGGATCCACGCCGACAATAACGCTGGCAAAACTGGCATCGCGGTAGCTGAAGGCCGTGTCGTCGCAACTGGCGCGATGCGCTGCACCATTGATCGGATACAGGTGCATGGTCGAGTGCATCGACGGCAACTGCTGCGCGTACTTGATGTGCAGATCGATGGCCTTGTCGCTCAGGTCGCTGACGAAGTCGGCTTTCCAGTACCACTGCAAGCCCGCCGGATACAGTCCGTCGAACAGGCCCTGCAGGACAGGCCAGGGTATTGGCCCGGCAAAGTCCACCGCCGGCGGCATGGCCTCGCGAATCGGACGGAAATGCGTTTCGGCCTGGTCGAGCGGGCCGGTGTAGCACCACACCACGGCGCACATCTTCTGCAGGTGAACTTCCTCCGGGAAGGGCGCTGCGGGCGGCACCGTGACGAAACCGAACCAGCCATTGATGTCCTGCGGCGCACTCAGGATGAAGTCGCGCCACCATGTCATCAGCTCGCGTGCCTGCTCCATCGGCCACAGCATCGGGCCGCCATAGACCGTGGCTACGGGATGGGCCTTGAACTCGAACGACGTCACCACGCCGAAGTTGCCACCGCCGCCGCGCAAAGCCCAGAACAGGTCGGCGTTTTCGTCCTCGCTTGCGGTGACGACGCGCCCGTCGGCCAGAACGACCTCGGCGCTGAGCAGATTGTCGATCGTCAGGCCATAAGCGCGGCTGAGGTAGCCGATGCCGCCGCCGAGCGTCAGTCCGCCCACGCCAGTGGTCGAGATGAAGCCACTCGGCGTCGCCAGCCCATAGGCACTGGCGGCGTGATCCACATCGCCCCAGGTGCAGCCACCGCCAACCCGCAGTGTCTTGCGTCCGGCATCGACAAACACGCCCTTCATGGGCGACAGGTCGATCACCAGTCCACCATCGCATGTGCCGAGCCCGGCGCCATTGTGCGCGCCGCCACGCACGGCCAGCAGCATCCCGCTGTCACGCGCGGCGTTCACCGCCGCGATGACGTCCGCAACATCGACGCAGCGCGCGATGATCGCAGGACGCTTGTCGATCATGCCGTTGTACACGGCACGCGCCTGGTCGTAAGCCGCGTCGCCCGGCTGAATCAGTTGTCCCCGAAAATGCGCCTTGAGTGCGCTTGCGACGGGTTCGCTCAACGAAGCTTCCATGGTTGTCTCCTGTCCGGTTGGTATGCAGGAGTTTTAGCAACCTCGGCGTTTCGAAAGCGTTAGGTGAACCGTTACATGGAGATTCTTCCCCTCGGACCGGCGCGCGGTGGTCAAGCCGAGACTAACGCGCGAGTAACGCCCGCGCCTTGACGATGTCGGGTTGATCGAAGCCCTCGGTGAATCGCGCAAGCGGCGCCTCGACCACCTCATGCGCATTGACGCGCCCCTGCGAGGTTCGCAGCGTTGTCAATGACAGGGTGGCACGCAGTTCAAGCGGTAGCGCGTGCTGGGCTGTGGCGATCTCGATCGCCTTGATCAGCGATGACTCGGCTTCGGCGAGGTTGGCGCTGCTGCATAGCAGCAATTCACCGCGCAGACGGTACAGCTCGGCGTCCACCCAGTGCTCGCCAGTGCGCCCGGCGCATTCGAACGCGTGGTCCAAAGCCGCCAACGCAGCCTCGGTCTCTCCTACGTCGCCCAGGCATTCAGCCAGCATGGCCAGATAGAGCGGCAGACGCAGGCGTGCGCCCGTTGCGTGAAAGCCCTCGACCGCCGCCTGCATCGCCACCACGGCGTCGGCGCCGGGCGCCTGTTTCGCGTTCGCCCAGGCGAGGAGTATGCCTGCCCAGGCAAGGTAGTAGCCTACGTGGTACTGTTCGGCGATCTCGTGTGCCTGGCGGGCATAGTGCAGCGTGAGACCGTGCTCATGTCGCAGCGCATGCTGCGTCGCGAGATATGACAGCGCGAGCGCCTGGGAGAACGGGTGTGCTACCCGGTTCGCCACCTCCAGCGCTTCGCGTCCACGCTGAAGGGCCTGATCGGCAAGCCCCCTGAACCACAATGCGTGCGCCGACCACGCGGCGGCCAGCACGCCGAAGTTACCGCCCATCAGGGACGCATGCTCGGCGTGCTGGGCCTCGTCATAAGCGCGGTGCGCGCGTTGATACGCGGGCTCGGCAGCCATCCAGTCGCCTTGCTGGACCAGGCTACCCATGACGCTGGTCCATGCCATCACCGAGTAAGTACCGGAGCCCAGCGGCCCCAATCCCGCAATCAGTTCCTCGCTCAGGCTACGTGCCTGTGCAAGTTCCGCCCTCACTACCAGGAAAAATGAAAGGCTGACCTGGGCGCGTGCTTGCTGACTGGTGTCACCCGCCAGCCGGCTCAGTTCCACCGCGCTTCGCAGCGGCGCCTCCAGTTCTGGGGCTGCCCAGCCTCGGGCGATGCGAATCGGTGGCGCAAGGTCGAGTTGCAGGGCCAGCGATTGACTGGCGCGCTCCTGCGGATCGGCAATCCGGTCCGCTTGCACCAGCCCGCGCGTCAGCAATGCAATGGCATCGTCATAGGCATACACACTCTGCGCAACACCGGCCGCGCGCCGATAGAACGCCGCCGCCTGGGCTGGCAGGCCCGCCCGCTCATAGTGCGAGGCGATCTGCGCGCTTGCCGCGTCGGGCGCATCGCCTGACGCCTGCTCGAACGCTCGCGCCACGCGCAAATGCAGGCGGCGGCGCTGCAGCGGACTCACGTCGGCGTATGCCACGTCGCGGATCTTGTCATGGCTGAAGTCAAACGCCAGGCCGTCAGCGTCGGTCTGGCGCACGATGCGCCGCTGCCACAGCTCGTCCAGCGCGCCTGCCAGGGCATCCTCGCCGAGGTCGCTTGCCTGGGCGAGGATGTCGGTCGTGAACGCCCGTCCAATGATTGCAGCAACCCCGACGATTTCGCGGGCGCCCGGAGGAAGCTGTGCCAGCCGGTTTGAGATGATGGTGTAAACCTTGGGCGGCAACTTCGACGCCATGCCGCCCTGTGCGTCCCCGACCGGCATGGTGTCGGAGCGAGCCCGCATCATTTCGACCGCAAACAGCGGGTTACCCTCGCTCTCCTCGAACAGCCGGGTTGCCTCCGTGTCGGCCAGCGGCCGGTCCAGGATCTGGGCCGCTATCTTTGCCGTTTCGGCGGCGTCGAGTGTCCCCAATGAGATCTCGATGAACTGGTCGTCGCGGCGTAGTGCGTCCAGCAGCCGGTTCGCCGCGTGCAGCGGCATGATTTCCTCTGGGCGCGCCGTTGCGACCACCATAAGCCTTGCCGCCGCGTCGAAACGCATCAGGAAGCGCAGCCATTCGAGCGTCTCGCCGTCGCACCATTGCAGGTCGTCGAGCAGCAAGAGAAGCGGCCCACCTTGTGCAAGCACCGCTCGCGCAAGCGCCTCGAAAAACCGTTGGCGTTGCCAGTATTCGGTAAGAGGCGACGGCGGCGACAGTCCGGATTGCTGCGTGAGGAGTTCGGGCAACAGGCGCGTGACCTCGGTCAGCCACAGTCTGTCGAGCTTGCCGATCGCGCCACTCAGGCCAGGGCTGCGCAGCCAGCCGGTCACCGGCGCAAACGCGAGCTGTCCCTCGGCCGCATAGGCGCGCGAATGCGCCACGGTGATGCCTTGCTCGGCCAGATGGACCAGCAGTTCCTCCGCCAGGCGCGATTTGCCGATGCCGGCTTCGCCCAGGATCAGGACAAACTGCTTGTCGCCCAGCTGGGTACGCTGCCAGACTTCAAGCAGCCGGCGCCATTCGCCATGCCGGCCAATCATTGGCAGCATCGCATCCCGCGGGCGTTGGCGCTGCATTGACGCAGCCTGCGCAGCCAATCGCGCATAGGCCTCGCGCATGGGGTCGCCGGGCAGGACGCCCAATTCGCGAGCGAGCGTTTCCACACAGCTACGATAGGCGCGCATGGCCGATGCGTGATCGTGGTTCAGCGCGTGCAGGCGCATCAGCGCCAGGCAGGTGGGCTCGCGGCACGGGTCGAGCCGCTGCAACTGCTGTGTGTATTTCAACGCCTTTGCATAGTCGCGCCGGTCCTCACTCAGTTGACCGAGGCGCGCGAGCGCCGCGATGCACTGTTCGCGCAACCTTTCGCGCTCGGGGTGGATCCACTCGTCATAGCAGTTGGCCAGCAGGTCACCGCGATAGAGATCCGCGGCATGCGTCAGCAGCTCTTCTTCAGCGCCTGCGTCGCCGTGCCTCAAGGCCCTGGCCGCAGCCGCAAGCGCGGACTGGAACTGCGCTACATCGAGGTCGAGCGGCGAATCGGGCAGCCATCGCACCGTTTGCGCATCGGCATGGACAAACTGATCTGCCTCCGGCCAGGTCTTGCGCAGCTGAAACAGCAGTTGGCGCAGGGCATTGCGCGCCTGCGCCTGCGAGGAATCAGGCCAGAACAGTACGGCGAGCTGCTGCCGCGTCTGCGGTGCGTCGCGATGCAGGACAAGGCAGGCGAGCAGCGCCTGCAAGCGGGGGGAGTTTGCGTTAAACAGGGGCGCGCCAGCGCCGTCGAGCTGGAACTCGCCAAACAAACGGACGGAGAAGCGGGCCTGCGAAGTCATGCTGGAGCGCAATGCGGCACAATGCGATGGGGAGCTCCTGTAGGCAGCGTGCGGTGCGCACTGCGCTAGCGCTCGTGCGGGAACTCTCCAACACCCAAGCCCGCGCGAGCGCAATTCATGACTATACTCGCGTTGGCGCGTCCCATCCGGCCAACATCGACGAGCAGTCACTCCCTTTCCCGCTAGGTCCTAGCCGAAGACCTCGGATGCGTCCGTCATCAGTCTAAGCCCATGGGCTCGGATTCGCTCCTGGGCACGCCGGGCAAAGACTGATGCATCCAGGTTTGACCCGAGCTTCCGTACGCCGTGGGAGACTCGCCGAAAAATGAAATCAACTTCGTTTTCGGTGAAGTCGCCGTAGGCAAGGTATGCCCTCAGCATCTGGTTAAGGTAGGCATCACACTCACTTCGCTGCAATACGAGTGCGCTTGCCAGCAGAGACCGCGAGTGCCACCGCAGCCACCGGCGTCTCCAGTGCTTGTAGTCGTCCTTTACCAATTGACCCCTCCATTGCCCGGCGGCACTTTTCTTTACGCTGCCCGCAATCACCAACGAGTAGGGAGCACGCGGCGCGCTATTTGAAAATCATCATAGCGTGACGGAAATAGCAGGGCAATCGGCTTTCCTCTGGAGAAGGTCCCACCAAAGAGGGGGGGTGGCGAGAATCTTGCGGTTGAGGGAAATCGTGTGGATCGCCGAGCGAAGCGGCGGGCGGGCACTCCGACCGGCCGCTCCCAATTACCCGGGCCGGGCCTCAAGTCAAAGATTGAGGCGCTGGAAATACCCGGTCAGTTCGAGGTAGCCCCGTCCTACCGCCTTGCCTCCCCGCAACGCCGTCACCGCGCCCTCCCAATAGACCGCGCCGGTACTCGCGCGGCTATCGAGTTCCTGATCATCCATCAGCGGTACCAGTTCGAGCGTGAGACCGCCTGCGTTCAACCGCATGGCAACCGGATAGCTCGTGCCGGTACGAGGCGAGCGCCAACGGCGTGCCGGCATGAAGTTGACCTCGTCGGGAGCCAGTACCTGGACGCGACCGTCGCTGCCGCGCAGCGTGCCGCCGCCCCAGAACTTGCGCCCCGCCTTGTCCCGGATCTGGAAGGCCATCAACGCGCCGCCGTCATCCAGGTTGAGGCCGAACCAGTCCCAGCCGACGGCCTCGTGGGCCAGCAAGGTCGACGACCATTCGTGATCCAGCCAGGCGGTGCCGTGCACGGTTTCCTGCAGGCTGCGCCGCTCCAGGGTGCCGCTCACCTTGAGCCCCGGCTGGCTGTAGTAATAGCTCGCCTGGGCCGCCAGCGGTCCCTTGCGGCTGTATCCCCGTTCGCCCTGTAGCAGCAACCGTTGGGTTGGTTCCATTGTCAGATCGAGCGTGAAATCCCGCGCGGGAAATCTGGCTCGGTAGCGCCCCGTCGCCTCTCGGCGCAGCGACCAGTTGTCGATGTACACATCGGTATCGGCAGTATCGGCAAGCGCCAGGCCGAAGCCGCTTCGCGCCGCGCGCTGGTCGTGCTGGAGCTTGCCGGCCACGGGATCGCTCAGTGCGACATTGGCGAACAGCAGTTGCTGCGGCGCGAAGCGGCTTGGGTTGGCCTGGTCGAACGGCGGGCGCGAGCGGAAGAACGTAACCTGGAAGCCGAGCGGCGCTCCTGCCGGCGTCTGCAGCCAGCCGGTGGCATACCACCATTCGGTGCGATGGTCGGGGTGCGCGCCGTGGTCGCGTGGGAAGGCCAGGGTTCGGCCTGCGGCGACTGGCGGATAATAAGCGGGCGCTGCGCCCAGCGCCGCGGCCGCCACGCCGGAACCCGGCAACAACAGCAGGAATGAGCGCCTCTTCACCAATCCTCCTGAACCGCGCGCACTGCGCTACGCGACATCGCCTGCCGCCCGCTCGCCAGCGCAGCCAGCGAGGCCGCCGCCACCACCGCGCTCGCCACCTGGGCGAGGAATGCCCAGGGCATATGCAAACTCATGGTCCAGTGGAACGACTGCGGGTTGACAACGTAAACCAGGATCACGGCGATAACCCATCCCAGCGCAAGACCGGCTACCACGCCAAGCAGAGCGAGTAACGCGCCCTCCAGTGCCAGCATCGCGCCGATCTGCCAACGCATGAAGCCGAGATGCCGGAGCATGCCGAATTCGCGCGCGCGCGCCAGGGCCTGCGCACTGAAGCTGGCGCCGATGCCGAACAGGCCGATCACGACCGCTATGCCCTCCAGCAGGTAGGTCACTGCGAAGCTGCGGTCGAAGATTTTCAGGGTGATGGTGCGAATCTCGCCAGGCTCGGCGAAGGTAATGTGTTCACCGCCGGCGACGCTCTGGCGCAGCCTCTCCTTGACCTGCGCCGGGCCGGTGCCCTGCTCCAGCCACAGGGCGACGTCAGTGACACGCCGCTCGTCCGTGAGCCGCCGATAATCGTCCTGGCTGATCACGACCGTACCATGCTGGCGCGCGTAATCGCGCCACACGCCGCCCACCAGGAAGGCGACGGGCCGGCCCTGCAGCGGCAGCGTGATACGTTGCCCCGGGCGGAAGCCATAGAGGTCGACCATCGCCTCGCTGACCCATACCGCCGGCGGATCACCCGGCTGCGCCGCGACGGGCGCAGCCGTCAGCGGCAACCGTGCGCCCGGATTGCGCGGATCGATCGGCCGGGCAATGACCGTGACGGGGGGACGCTCGGGATCAAGCAGGATCTGGCTCGAACGTAGAAACTCGGCACGCGCAACGCCACGGACGCTGGCGATGGCCGCCTGGTCGTCAAGCGAGAAATACGCGCTGTCGCCGCTTGACGAAGCACGCAGATAGAGATCGGCCGGCAGGACATTGTGCAGCCAATCGTCCACCGAGATGCGGAAGCTTGACACCATGATCGCCATCGCCGCCATCAGGCTAAAGCTGGCGACAATGCCGGCCAGCGCGATGGCCGCGCGGCCCGGTGCGCCGGCGAGCTGGGTCAGGGCAAGCTGCGGCACAGCCCGTCGCCAAGAGGGCAGCAAGCCGAACACGAGATGCGCCAGCCGTGGCATCAGCAGGATGGCGCCCACCAACAACAGGGCGATCGCCGCATAACCGAAGACCGGCAGATCCGCCACCGGCCGCAGTGGCGTCAGCCCAAGCCCGGCTGCCATCGCAGCAAGCCCCGTCCACGGCGAGCGTAGCCGCTTGAGCGGTGTCTCCTCATCGCCCGCCTTGAGCGCCTGCGCCGGCCGCGCGCGTGCGGCCTCCCATGCCGGTGCGAGACTGCCGAGCACCGCCGCCGACAGGCCGAGCGCGAAGAAGATCAGCGCTGCCAGCGCGTCGAAGCGGACCTTGGGCTTTACACCTTCAAAGTAGCCACCGCCCAGATCGCCGCCCGCGTACCCGAGCACCGCGGCGGCGAGAACGAAGCCAAGCGCCAGGCCGAGCATCGCGCCGAGCGCGCCTTGAGCCGCGCCTTCCGCCAGCAGCAGCCGCAGCAGACCACCGCGTGTCACCCCCAGGGCGCGCAACAGTGCAAGCTGCGAGCGCCGCCGCAGCACCGAAACTGCCTGCATCGTGAACACCAGGAAGGCGCCTGTGAACAACGCCACCAGCGCAAGCACATTCAGGTTCACCCGATAGGCGCGCGACAGGTTGGAAGTTCGGCGCGCGTTGTCCTGCGGCGAACCCGCCACCACACCTGGCGGCAGCAGCGCGGCCAGCGCTTGCGCAAAGTTGCCCGTGTCCACTCCCGGTCTGAGCTTGACGTCGATCCGCTGCAGCAGGCCAAGCCGGTCGAGGCGCCACTGCGCCGCACCGATATCCATCACGCCCAGGCGCATGCCCTCGCCCGCCGCCGGCAGCGTGCCGGCAATACGCAGCGTAAGCGCGGTGAGCCCGACTTGTACGGTGAGCGGGTCCCCGGGCTTGAGATCGAGCCAGCTCAGCGCCGCCGGCGAAAGGAACACGGCGTCGGGATCGAGAACGTCAAGCTTGCCCGCGCGCTCCTCGGCTGGCCGCCCGATCAGATTGGGTGTCACAGGCGCCGCCCGGAATACATCGATGCCGAACAACGTCAGCGCACCGGTGCGCCCCGGCACGCGCGCATTGACTTCCACCACAGGGCTGGCCGTCACCACCTCCGGCAGACCCGCGATGCGCGGATAGAGCGATTCGTCGAAGCCCATGCGCGGCCCGCGGATCTCCAGATCGGCATTCCCCATCAAGGAGCGCACCGCCTGGGAAAACTCCGCCAACGCAGCGTGGTTGACCAGATGCACGCCATAGCCCATTGCCACACCGATGGCCACGGCAAGGATGCCGATGATGGCGCGTCCGGGATGGGCGCGCAATTCACCCAGAAGTAGCGCAAGGCCGAGCGAGCGCGGCGTTCGCATGGCTTAGGCGGGCACGTTCATCGGCGGCTGTGGCCCCAGCGGCGTCAATCCGCCTGGCATCAATTGCAAGACGCGATCCGCCGTCGCCGCAGCCAGTGCCGAGTGCGTGACGATAATCGCGGCCGTGCCGTTTGCGTTGACCAGTTCGCGCAGCAGGCTCAGCACCCGCGCGGCCGTCTCGTGATCAAGGTTGCCAGTCGGCTCATCCGCCAGCAGCAGCATTGGACGGTGTACCAGGGCACGCGCAATCGCCACCCGCTGCAACTCCCCTCCGGAAAGCTCGCGCGGCAGACTGTCCTCGCGCCCCTCAAGCCCAACCGCGGCGAGCATCTCGGCAACGCGCGCCGACGCCTTTTCCCGCTCGAGGCCGTTCAACAGCAGAGGCAGCGCCACGTTCTGCGCCGCGCTCAAATTCGGCAGAACATGGAAGGCCTGGAACACGAACCCCAGCTTGCGCCGCCTCAGCAAGGTTGCGGCATCGTCGTCCAGCTTGCCCAGGTCCTGTCCGTCGAACTGGATGCGGCCACTATCGGGCCGATCCAGGCCGGCGATCAGGTGGAGCAGCGTTGACTTGCCCACGCCAGATTCACCCATGACGGCGACATATTCGCCGGCGGCCAGCGCAAGACTGACTCCGCGGAGAACCGTGCGCGGTCGCGCGCCGTTGTATGTCTTGGAGACGTCGGTAAGGGTCAGCACAATGTTGTCAACCTCGCGTGGCGCGCCTCTCCGTGAAACCTGTGACGGGAGAGCAGGCACAAGCCATTCTGCCACCGTTGAAATGCATGGACTTGCCGAAGAAGGCCGCTAGAAGTCGGACGATTCCCACTGGGAACGGTGCAGCCACTTTGACATTTCCTGGCGCTGGTTCGCTTCGCAGCCGATCGGGGATTTCGACTGACGCAGTGGTAGGCCCGATCTATTGATCCTTTCAGATCCAGGCCGGAAATACACCCGCTGCGCCTATGGATGGCTCAGGGAATGAACCCGGCAGCTTCATCAACCGTGCTTCAGTTCATCGCCGGAACCACAAGATCGAGAGCCCGCACGCCACCCCCAGCAGCAGCACCGCTGCTGCCGAGAACAATGCGCTGATCTCGGTTTCCTTGCGCTCGAGCGCGAAGCGGGCGCTGAGCTGGCGATACACCTGGCTCAGGTCGGCAGCCGAGCCTGCCTGGAAGTACTCGCCGTTCGTTATCGCCGCTACCGCCCGCAAGGCGGGTTCATCGAGCTGCATGTAGTAAGCCATGCCCGACTCTGCCGCGGCTCCGCCCTGCGGCGTACCGAAGCCCACCGTATAGACGCGCACGCCGCGCTGGGCGGCCATGCGCGCGGCGTCCAGCGGGTCCGGGCCGGTGGTGCGGCGGCCATCGCTGAGCAGGATCACCGCACCGTGCCGATACGAGCCGGGCTGCGCCGCCGGCCGTTCCTGTTCGCGCTTGCGGACGGCGTCCGCCGCGGCGGCCTCTGTCAGCGATCTGCCGCCGGGCCCGGGTGCGAGCGACTCGCCGCTGAAAAGGATTGCTTCCAGGTCGATGCCATCGTCGGGGAACAACACTGCCAGCGCCTGGATCAGCCCGCTGCCGGTCGCCGTGCCGAGCTGGAGCTGGAAGCGATCGATTGCGTCGAGCATGTCCTGCCGGTTGTCGGTGGGGGGCAGCACCACGGTCGCGGTGGCGGCAAAAGAAACCATGCCCAGGCGTACGCTGGCCGGCAGCCCGACGATGAGATCCCGGGCAGCCTGCTTGGATGCGCCGATCCGGGTGGGTGCAACGTCGGTCGCCGCCATGCTGCGGGAGGTGTCCATGGCCAGTACCAGGGTGATGGTGTCGGACGGCAGCGTGATCGTCGCAGTAGGACGGGCGCAAGCCAGCAGGGCCACGCCCAGCGCGAGCAGGAAGAGCAGCGGCGGGATGTGACGCCGCAGTCGTTGGCCGGGACCCAGGGCGGCGCGCGGCAGCGCAAGGCTGGCATACGACAGCGCGATTTTCTTGCGCCGCGCAATCAGGTACAGGTAAGCGGCTGCCAGCAGGGGCAGCGCGAGCAACAGCCAGAGCATTTGCGGCCAGAGAAACTGCATGCAACTGCTCCTTGGCGCGTGGGTAAGACGATGGTACTGTATTTTTCACGGCGGGACGGGACCTCGGGGGCGGAATGAGACGGGTAACGATCTACGGATGGGTCTCGGCAGCGGTGGCGCTGGTGCTCGCGGCGGTCGTGGGCTCTGCCTGGCTGTTGCAGCCGACGCCGCGCGTCCTCAAGCAAGCCGACATCGACGCCGCCGTGCTGCACACGCTGGAAACCAAGCGTCTGCCTTCGCGCACAGCCAGGGCGGCAGAGGCGGTTCGCGAGTCGGTGGTGGAAGTTCGCAGCTATGCGCCAGCCGAAAAGGCTGCGGACAAGCCGAGGAAAGCGGCATCCGCCCCCCACGCCAAGCGTGATCCCCCTGCCACACGCCGCAAAGCACCGCCCGAATCGCCCCCGCTAGCCCCGCCGCCCTCGGGCGATGAACTCGCAAAAGGCGACCCACCTGACGGCAAGGGCGAGTCCGGCGGCAAGCGCACAGCCCGCCACATCGGTTCGGGGGTGGTCGTGACCGAAAGCGGCATCATTCTCACCAGCTACCACGTCGTCGCCGACGCCCTGCGCCTGGAGGTCAGGTTCCACGACGGCCACACGGCCGAGGCCTCGGTGGTGCAGGCATTCCCGGAGAAAGACCTCGCCGTGATCCGGCCCAATTCCATCCCCGACGACCTGCCGCCGGCGACGCTCGGTTCCAGCCGGAACCTCGCGCCCGGCACCGAAGTCGTCGCGGTCGGCTTTCCGTTCGGCATCGGCCCGTCGGTGTCTGCCGGCGTGGTGTCGGGGCTCGACCGCAGGTTCGTCTTGCCGGACGGCAAGCGGGACCTGGACAAGCTCATCCAATTCGACGCTGCCGCCAATCCGGGCAATTCCGGCGGACCGCTGGTGAATCTGGATGGCGAGGTGGTAGGGATCGTCACCGCCATCCTCAACCCCAACCAGAGCGGCACTTTCCTCGGCATCGGCTTTGCTGTCACGATCGAAAGCGCCGGCGCTTCCATCGGATCATCTCCTTTCTAGACGCGGGGGCCTATGAACGACCAAACCAGGGGCGCAGTGGACAGCGCCGAGTTGATGGAACGCCTGCTGTATGAGGTGAAGCGCGTGGTGGTTGGGCAGGACCACTTCCTCGAACGGGTGCTGGTGGCGATCCTTGCGGGTGGCCACCTGCTGGTGGAAGGCGTGCCGGGCCTGGCCAAGACGCTGACCGTCAAGACGCTGGCCCGGACCATGAGCGGCTCCTTCAAGCGCATCCAGTTCACGCCTGACCTGCTGCCGGCCGACCTGATTGGCACGCGCATGTATAACCAGGGCACGGGCGAGTTCTCCACCGTGCGGGGCCCGGTCTTCGCCAACCTGCTGCTGGCCGACGAGATCAACCGCGCGCCGGCCAAGGTCCAGAGCGCCTTGCTGGAAGTGATGGAGGAAAAGCAGGTCACCATCGCCGGCGAGTCCCATCTGGTGCCCACGCCCTTCCTCGTCATGGCCACGCAGAACCCGATAGAAACGGAAGGCACCTACCCCTTGCCCGAGGCGCAGGTCGACCGTTTCCTGATGAAGGTCCTGGTGGGCTATCCCAGTGAAGAGGAGGAGGCCGTCATCGTCAACCGTGTCACCGGCCCCAGCATCAGCGTGAGCCCCATCGCGACGCCCGAGCGCCTGGCAAGCCTGCAGGACGAATGCGGCAGGATCTATGTGGATCCGAGCCTGCTCCAGTATGCAGTGCGCGTGGTGGCGGCCACCCGCAAGCCGGGAAGCTACGGGCTGGAAGACCTGGATCGATACATGGCGTTCGGTGCCAGTCCCCGCGCCACCATCGGCCTGATCGAAGGCGCGCGCGCCCTGGCGTTCCTGCGCCGCCGGCACTATGCGCTGCCCGAAGACGTGGTCGACCTCGTGCCGGATGTCTTGCGCCACCGCCTGGTGCTCTCGTACGAGGCCATGTCCGACGGCGTGACTGCCGACCAGCTCGTCACGCGCATCCTGCAGGCGCTGCCGGTCCCGGAGCGCCCATTGGAATCCCATGTTCGGGCGCCTGCGCAATAGGCGCCGGAGCGGCCCGGAAGCCGCACCCGGTAGCACACCCGCCGGCACGGCGCTGGCCAGCGTCGACGCAAGGCAGACCGAGGCCTTGCTGCGCCGCCTGGAATGGACCGTGGTGCGCCGCCTCGATGGCCTGCTGCAGGGCGACTACCGCACGCTGTTCCGCGGCTTCGGGCTGGATCTTGCCGACCTGCGCGAATACCGCCCCGGCGACGACGTGCGGCACATCGACTGGAACGTGACGGCGCGGCTGCAGACACCGCACGTGCGTGAGTACGAGGAAGACCGGGAGATCTCCGTCTGGTTCCTGCTGGACCTGAGCGGATCGGTCGGTTTCGGTTCCGGCAGCGTGAGCAAGCGCGACCTGCTGAGCGACTTCACCACCGTCATGGCGCTGCTGCTGACGCGCTATGGCAACCGGGTCGGCGCCCTGCTCTACGGCGGGGCCACAGACGCGGGCGCGTCTGTGGTGCCGGCGCGCTCGGGGCGCCGGCATCTGCTGCACCTGCTCGACCGCATGCGTGCCACACCCGCCGCGTTGCCGGGCGACACCCGCTTGCGCGACCTGCTGGAGCGCGCACGGACGGTCGCGAAACAACGATCGGTGCTGTTCGTGGTCTCCGACTTCATCAGCGCCCCGGGCTGGCAGGCATCGCTCGGAATGCTGGCCCGGCGCCATGAGGTCGTCGCCGTGCGGCTGGTCGATCCGCTGGAGATGGCCTTGCCCGACCTGGGCCTGGTCGTGCTGCAGGATGCCGAAACCGCGGAGCAGATGTTTGTCGACACGCACGACCCGGCCTTCCGCAAACGCTTCGCCGCCGCCGCCCAGGCGCGCGAGGCCGAGTTGCGCCTGGCCTTCACCCAGGCCGGCGTGGCGTGCCTGACGCTGTCGACCTACGCCCGCCTGGACCTGGCACTGCTGGACTTCACCCGCCGGCGCCGCCACCGTCAAGGTGCCGCTGCGGTAGCAAAGCAGGAGAACGGGCCAAAGGAGGCAGCATGACCGATGCCATAAGCCGGCTACCCGTCTTCAGCTTCCTGTGGCCAGGCATGCTGTGGTTGCTCGCGCTCGTCCTCGTGCTGTCCGCTGGCTACGTATGGCTCGATCGGCGCCGGCGCCACGCCACGGTGCACTATCCCACCCTGAAATCCGTCGGCCTTGCCATCAAGGGCGGCGCGACCTTGCGTCGCCACGTGCCGCCCATGCTGCTCCTGCTGGCCCTGACCGCGCTGACCTTGGCCATCGCCCGACCCCAGGCAGTGATGCTGCTGCCCTCGCACATCGAGACCGTGGTCGTGGTCATCGATCTGTCCGGCAGCATGCGCGCACAGGATATCCAGCCCAGCCGCATCCGCGCCACCCAGCAAGCGGCCAAGGTTCTGCTCGAGACACTGCCCGCGGGCGTCAGCGTGGGAGTAGTCGCGATGGCCGGCACCGCCGCCGTGGCACAGGCGCCCAGCCGCAGCAAGGATGCCGCGGCCACGGCGATCGACCGCCTCAAGCCGCAAGGCGGCACCGCGCTGGGCAATGGCCTGCTCATAGCGCTGACGACGCTGCTGCCGCAGACGGCTGGTGACGCCGAGCGCCTCATGAACGGCGACACCGCGCCGCTGCAAAAGCCGGATGCATCCCGCAGCGGCGAAGCCGTGACGCCCGGCTCTTATCCCTCCGGGGCGATCGTCCTGTTTTCCGACGGCGAAAGCAACACCGGCCCGGCCGCGACGCAGGCGGCACAGCTTGCCGCCGCGCACGGCGTGCGTGTTTATACCGTCGGGGTTGGCACGACCGAGGGTGTGGTGCTCTCGGTCGATGGCTGGTCGGCGCGCGTCAGGCTGGATGAGAAGGTATTGAAGGAAGTCGCCAATGCGACAGCGGCAGAGTATTTCCCGCTTGCGGATGCCGCGCAACTGAAGAGGGTGTACCGGGCACTCAATATGCGGCTGGCGTTTGGCAAGCGCGAACAGGTTGAAATTACCGCGTTCTTCGCCGCGCTGGGGGCGTTGCTGGCCACGTGTGCGGGGCTGCTGTCGTTGTGGTGGTTCGGGCGCGTGATGTAGGCAGGGACTGGCTCTGGCAGCGGAATCAAATCCTTGGCTTAGCGAAGATGTGGCGGACCTTCTCGTAGCAGGAAGCTCCACATACGATCGGCCGGTCGGCGCTCCAGCTTGTGCACGTAGGCAAGACAATGCCCGCGGTCCTGATCCCGCAGGGACCTCCCGACGATCACTTCAAACCAGCCATCCTGGCGGCGCCCCGCCGAAGGCCGCCGCCGTCAATGCCGACCGCGTGGATCGGACGCGAGCCGGGAGACAATCGTTCGCCAGAGCGATGAGCTCAGGCGCCTTTATGAGAAGCTTGTTTGCGAGCAACAGGTCACCGAGCGCCGTCGCCCATCGCCGAGCGACTGAAGCTGCGTTCCGATCTCATCGCCGCCAGCCCGCCGGCGGAAGTCATCGCCGACAGGTTCGAGGCGGTCTCGGTGTTGTTCGCCGACCTCGTGCAGTTCACCCGATTTTCTCCCGGCCTGAGCCCCGAGAGACTGGTGGCGGTACTCAACGAGATATTTGCTGACTTTGACAATATCGCCGACAACCGCGGGCTCGAGAAGATCAAGACGATCGGCGACGCGTACATGGCCGCTGCCGGTCTGCCCGTCCCTGCGCCAGACCACGCCGTCCAGGCTGCTCACATGGCACTGGACATGATGGAGTCCCTGAGTCGGTTCAATGCGCGAAGCGGCTACGGCCTGCAGTTGCGGGTTGGCATTCACAGCGGCGCGGTCATCGCCGGCGTGATCGGCAGGCGAAAATTCATCTATGACCTGTGGGGCGAAACGGTCAATATTGCGAGCCGGATGGAGTCCCACGGTATAGCCGGCTGTGTGCAGGTCACGGAAGCCACCCGGCAAAAGCTGGGCAAGCCATTTGTGTTGGAAGCGCGAGGACCAATTGATGTAAAGGGCATCGGTGAGCTACATACATGGCTTGTAGCAGGAAGAGACTGTTCGTCGCTCGACACCGATTAGGGGGATCGTTCCCCTGGTAGAAAAGGCGAGACCAGACCGCCAGATGCGGGGGCGGCGCGGCACCCTTGTATGGATCGGGGCGGCGTGACCAGCCGGCGGAACTGGCTGCATAGGGCACCGGATCCTACCAAGGGCACTCATCTTCATTTGACAAAGCGGGACATATATTGGCTGATCGTCCCACGCTGCTCTCGCTGCCTTAAAGCGCAAGGGTCACCACGCGCAGCGTGGCATCGCCTGGACACGCTAAATCGGCAAACCCAAAACGTTTAGCCAGTCGCCGCATGGCGGTATTCGACGACAAAACATACCCTTCCATGCATCGATAGCCGCGGCTCCGCGCGATGTCGATCAGTGTGCCCAGCAGTCGGCTGGCCAGGCCGAGCCGATGCCAGTCATCGGCGACAGTCACCGCAAACTCGCAGGTATCGCTGCCCGGCGCCGCGGCGTAGCGTGCGCCACCCACAATAGACGACACCTTCTTTTCCGTGGCAAGCGCTACCAGCGCAAACTCGCGCTCGGCCGACGGATGCGTCGCTTGTTCGAGCATCGCTTCCGGCAACTGTTGCATGGCAGCCATGAATCTGGCGTAACGCGCATCGGCAGAAAGCCTGTTGAATGCCGCTAACAGGCCGACCTTGTCGTCTTCGGTAATCTCCCGCACCAGCACTTCCCGTCCATCGCGCAGGGGCACGTTGAACGGAACGAAGTTGGTCGCGCCAGACTTGTCTTGCATGGCAACGGTGTCGTAAGGAAAGCGAGTTCGTTGAATCACCCCCGCAGCATTTGATAGTAGCTGATCCCGACGGCCCATAGCTGGCAAGGCTTTCGGGGGCAGGAATTTGCTTATGACAACAATGTCCTTCGCCCGCTCAGATCAAGGGTATACCCTTGCATCTTTGCCGCATTGCGGTCCGCTTTCCAGTTTCCCCCGCATGCCTGCCTTCACCCTGTCCGCCCGACTCCTCCGCGCCCGCCGCTCGCTGGCCGCCGTCGCCCTCGCCGCCTTGTCCGCTGCCGCGCTGGCGCCGGCACTGGCCAGCACCCAGAGCCCTGTGCTCGACAAGATCCGCGAATCCGGCACCATCGTGCTCGGTTACCGCGAGTCGGCGCTGCCGTTCTCGTTTGCCGATGACAAGGGCCAGCCGGCCGGCTATGCGGTCGACCTGTGCCTGCGCGCGGCCGAAGCGGCGCGCCAGCAACTGGGCCTGAAAGACCTGAAGGTGCGCTGGATGCCGCTCACGCCGCAGAACCGCATTCCCGCCGTGGTCAACGGGCTGGTGGACCTGGACTGCGCGCCCAACACCAATTCGCTCGAACGCCAGAAGCAGGTTGCGTTCAGCGTCTCGCACTATGTGTCTACCGTGCGCATGCTGGTGCGCGCCGACTCGGGCATCCGCTCGTTCGGCGACCTGCGCGGCAAGACCGTGGTCACCAGCGCCGGGTCGACCGGCGACCGCCACGTGCGCCGCATGAAGGCCCAGTACGGCTACCACGACGTCTACGCCAAGGACCACGGCGAATCGTTCCTGCTGTTCGAATCCGGCCGTGCCCAGGCCTTCGTCATGGACGACGTGCTGCTGGCCGGCCTGCGCGCCCGCGCCAAGGACCCGTCGCAGTACGTGATCGTGGGCCCGGCGCTGTCGGTGGAGCAGAATGCGCTGATGCTGTCCAAGGCCGATCCGGAATGGAAGCGCCTGGTCGACCAGGCGCTGGCCAACACCTTTGCCGGCCCGGAGGTCACGGCGCTGCAGAAGCGCTGGTTCCAGCAGCCCATCGGCAGCCGCGGAATCAACCTGGCGCTGGCGCCGTCCGGCGAGGTGCGCGCGGCCTGGAAGCACCCGTCGGACGCGGTCACGGAGTAAACGGGCAAGCGGTCCCGAACCTCAATCGGGCTGGGGCCGCAATTCAGGGTTTCCATGAGGCCGTGGTGCCGGGGCAAGCCCCAAGTTGACAGCGATGAGAGATGTTGGCGACACTGGGCCGAGCCGTCCCGTGCAAGGGACAGGCCACCTACACGACCGCCCGACGGCGGCATTTCTCAGGAGAAACCATGAACAAGTTCGTCGCGACCGCGATCGCGCTCTGCCTTGGCGCCGCTTCGCTGGCCGTGCAGGCACAGACCGGCGGCAAGAAGCAGTTCGATCCGTATTCCCAGGGCGCCAAGTCGGGTGAGAAGTTCGACCCGTACAGCCAGGGGGCCAAGGCCGGCGACAAGTTCGACCCGTACAGCCAGGGCGCGAACAAGAGCACCCGCAGCGACCTGACCGACGCTTCCGCGCCGGCCGCCGAGCAAAAGCCGGCCAAGAAGTCCACCAAGAAGAAGAGCAAGAAGAAGGCCGCTTCGGCGCCGGCTGCCAGCTGAGCCGCAAGCGCCTGACGCAAAAAAACCCGCCTCGGCGGGGTTTTTTGNAAAAAACCCCGCCTCGGCGGGTTTTTTTGCGTCCTGCCCAAGCGCGCAAGCCTATGGCGCCTGTGTATCGCTCTCCAGCGCGGTGACATCCACGCGCTGCACCTTGTCATCCTGGCGCACTTCAGTGCGCAGCACGAAGGCGTCGGCCGGGCAGAACCAGTCGGTGACGTGCATCACGGTCGGCTCGACCTGCACCACTTCTTCGCCAACCAGCACCGGCCCCAGCGAGGTGCGCTTCTCGTAGGTGATCGGCAGGCATTCCTTGCGCCCCAGGACGGTATTGATCGTCTGCCGCTTGCCGACGTGGCGCGAGCCGATATGGATCGACGCATACTGTGCCCGCATGGTGCTGACCACTTCATCCGATCCCAGCGGGTAGACCTTCAGCGAGACGCTCGATTCAAAGGTCTCGCCCTCCAGCGTGGCGCCCTCGCGCAGGTCCAGGCCGGCGTAGTTGAACACGCCCATGCCGCGGAAGGCCGCCTCGCCGTACATGCGCGCGTAGCGCGCGCGGGCGTTGATGACGGCATGCTGGCTTTCGATGCTGGTCGGGCCGCCGGGCGAACGGCGGTCGATCACCACTTCATGCACCTGGGTGGTAATCACCGGCGGCCCCATCAGCGCCGACAGGGCAGTCTTGGAATTGATCTCCAGTTGGGCGCGGCAGCCGGTCGGACTGCGCGCCACATCGCGCAGGGTCATGCTGACCGACATTGGCATCACGCCGTCGCCTTCCATCTGCACATGCGAGCCGGAGCGGAACCATGGGGCACTGCACAACACGGCCGCCGCCGATGCCTGCGCCTGGCTTGCCGCGGCCTGCGCCACCGCCGCGCCGGCGCCCGGCAGCGCCGCCGCACCCTGGGCGCCGGCATGCTGCGCCAGCGCCATGGCCGCGCCCGCCACCAGGCCTGCCAGCCGAACTTGCTGCGCCTTTGTCTTCACATGAATCCCCGTCTAGAATGTCCAGGCGCCCCCGACCCAGCGCCCGGCCTGCCAGGCGACCGCCTGGACACTGAAATTATCGCGTTTTGTTGCATGTGTAACTCGGATTTTTCGCGCAGATCCTGTGGCAGGCGGTGGCCGGCGCGCTGGCAGTACTGTGGCTGATCGGTTCCTGGGCCATCGTGTGCTGCATCCTGCCTATCGG
Organism: Cupriavidus sp. SK-4; assembly: GCF_000611125.1. NCBI lineage: Bacteria > Pseudomonadati > Pseudomonadota > Betaproteobacteria > Burkholderiales > Burkholderiaceae > Cupriavidus > Cupriavidus sp. SK-4. The sequence continues at coordinate 5,683 of NZ_JFJW01000003.1, read as the reverse complement.
CGTGGCCCTGCGCCTGCGCCGTGCCCGCGCGGCGGCGGCTGGCGCGCAGCAGCTGGCCTGAGCAGCACTTCCCCTACCGTCGCCGCGGCAATCCGGCCGCCCCCGCAGGCCGTCTCCGGCACCCGCCGGGGCAGCCTGCCCACCGTGCTACCATTGCCGGCCTCGCGTGTGTCGAGGCGGCAGTGGCGTCCCAGGCGCATGCCAGCCTGCCGGCCGCGGGCGACTTGCCTGCCTGGTGTCCACCAACAGGCAAGGCCATGCGTTGTGATGGCTTCCCGTCACCGCGCGCCCCACGCAGGACCCTCGATCCGTCGCGCTTTTCCAGGAGATCTATGCGTAGTTCATCGACCTCGCGGGCTGCCGCGCTGTCCGTTGGAGCCACCACCGCCAGTGCGGTCGCACTGGCCAGCCTGTTTATCCTGCTGGTCTGGTTCGGCACCCTCGACATGCGTCACCTGCTGCGCTCCGATGAAGGCCGCTACGCCGAGATTGCCCGCGAGATGTTCGCCACCGGCGACTGGGTGACGATCCGCTACCACGAACTCAAGTATTTCGAGAAGCCGCCCTTCCACCTGTGGGTGACCGCGCTGGCCTACACGCTGTTTGGCGTGGGCGACTGGCAGGCGCGGCTGTGCGTGGCCCTGTCCGGCATCCTGGGGCTGGGCGTGTCGATGCTGGCCGCGGCACGCTGGTACGGCCGGCGCGTGGCGGTGCTGACGGGGCTGGTGCTGGTTTCCGCACCGATGTGGAATATCGCCGGCCACTTCAACTCGCTGGACATGACCCTGGCCGGCGCCATGGCGTGCGTGCTGGCCTTCATGCTGCTGGCGCAGCACCCGGATGCCACCAGCGCCGAACGCCGCAACTGGATGCTCGCCTGCTGGGCCGCAATGGGCGTGGCGGTGCTGGTCAAGGGGCTGGTCGGGCTGGCGCTGCCGGGGCTGGTGCTGGTGGTCTACACGCTGGTGACGCGCGACTTCCGCTTGTGGTGCCGCCTGCACCTGCCGGGCGGCATCGTCGCGATGCTGGTGGTAACGGTGCCGTGGTTCTGGCTGGTGTCGGAGCGAAATCCGGAATTCCTGCATTTCTTCTTTATCCACGAGCACTGGCAACGCTATACCTCGAACGTGCACCAGCGCGAAGGCGCGATCTGGTTCTTCGTGCCGCTGCTGCTGGCCGGCTTCCTGCCCTGGCTGGGCCTGGTTCCGCAAATGTGGAAGGCCGTGCGCGAGCGCGCCGGGGTCGCTCGCGGCACCTCGCCGCGGCCATTCCAGCCCGCCCTGCTGGCAGCGCTGTGGGCCGTGGCGATCTTTGTCTTCTTCAGCCTGTCTGGCTCCAAGCTGCCCGGCTATATCGTGCCGATCTTCCCTGCGCTGGCGCTGCTGGCCGGCGTGGCGCTGGACACATTGACGGAACGCACGTGGCGCTGGCAGGTCAATGCCATGATTGCGCTGGGCGTGGTCGGGCTGCTGGCGTGCCCGTTTGTCGGCATGATGGACAAGCCCAGCACGCCCAATGTGGTCTATCAAGAATTTGCAGTGTGGACCGGCATCGCTTTCGCCGTGATGCTGGCCGGTGCATTGCTGGCGCGCCGGCTGCTGCGCACGCGTGGGGTGTTCCCGAGCGTGGTGGCCTATGCGCTGGCGATGTTCATCTGCTCCACGGTGGCGCTGCGCGGTCACGAAGCCATGGGCCGGCCCAGTTCCGGCGCGGACCTGGTGCCCGCGATCAATGCCGTGCTGACACCGGACATGCCGCTGTACAGCGTGGGCATGCTGGACCACACGCTGCCGTTCTACCTGCGCCGCACCACCATCATGGTGGCGCATCCCGATGAGCTGGAATTCGGCATCGGCCAGGAACCGCAGAAGTGGATCCCGACCATCGATGGTTTTATCGCGCGCTGGCAGGACGGCAAGCGCGCGGTAGCGATCATGTTGCCCTCGACCTACAACGCACTGGCTGCGCGCGGCGTGCCGATGCACAGGATCGCCGGTGACCGCCGCCGTGTGGCGGTCACCAATTTCGCGCTGCCGGGCAATGGCCCGCGGACGCAACCCCCAGGACAGTAACCTGCAACTCCTGCACTACGCAGCGCCATGACGCTTTCCACCTTCGCTTTCATCCTGACCGGCGTGCTGCTCAATGCGGCTGCGCAACTGTTGCTCAAGGCCGGCGTCAATGCCATCGGCGCGATCACGCTGGACCGCGGCACACTGCTGGTGACGGCGCTGCGCGTGCTGACCCAATGGCCGGTGCTGGCCGGGCTGACGCTGTACGTGGTCAGCGTGGGGGTGTGGATCGTGGGGCTGTCGCGCGTTGACGTGTCGATCGCCTACCCGATGCTGTCGCTCGGCTATGTGGTCAATGCGCTGGCCGCCTGGTGGCTGTTCGGCGAGATGATCGGCCCCTTGCGCGTGGCCGGCATCCTGCTGATACTGGCGGGCGTCTTCCTGATCGCCCGCTCATGACGCGCCTGCCCGCACGCCGCCAGGTCCGACACCGACCGTTCTTCTTCGCCCTGCCATGACCGCATCTGCCCCTGAATTCCTGCCTTTTGTCCGGCCTGACATCGACGCTGCCGCCATTGCCGAAGTCGGCAAGGTGCTGGCCTCGGGCTGGATCACCTCCGGCCCGAAGATGCAGGCCTTCGAGGCCGCGCTGTCGGACCTGTTCGGCGGACGCCCGGTGCGCACCTTCGCCAACGGCTCGGCAACGATGGAAATCGCGCTGCGCATTGCCGATATCGGGCCGGGCGATGAGGTCATCACCACGCCAATCACCTGGGTCGCCACTGCCAACGTGGTGCTGGCAGTGGGCGCGCGGCCGGTGTTCGTCGACATCGACCCGCGCACGCGCAATCTCGACCTGGATGCCGTCGAGGCCGCGATCACGCCGCGCACGCGCGCCATCATGCCGGTGTACCTGTCGGGGCTGCCGGTGGACATGGACCGCCTGTACGCCATTGCCAGCAAGCACGGGCTGCGCGTGATCGAGGATGCCGCGCAGGCAATCGACTCGCGCTGGCGCGGCCAGCGCATCGGCGCCTTTGGCGACCTGGTCAGCTTCAGCTTCCAGGCCAACAAGAACATTACCACCATCGAAGGCGGCTGCCTGGTGATGAACACGCCCGAAGAAGCCGTGCGCGCCGAGCGCCTGCGGCTGCAGGGCGTGATCCGCACCGGCATGGATGGCATGGATGTCGAAGAGCCCGGCGGCAAGTTCAACCTGACCGACGTCAACGCCGCCGTTGGCCTGGCGCAGCTGGGCAAGCTTGATGCCATCACCGCGCGCCGCGCCGAGCTGGCCGAGACGTATTTCCGCTGTGCCGCCGACAGCGGCCTGGAAGCGCTGGGCATCGAGCTGCCGCAAGCGCTGGATGCACACGATGCCACCACCAACTGGCATATGTTCCAGGTGGTGCTGCCGACCGAGCGCCTGCAAGGCGGCCCGGCCCAGGCGCGCCAGCAGGTCATGGAAGCCCTGCGCGAACGCGGCATCGGCACCGGCGTGCACTACCCGCCCATTCATCTTTTCACCTACTACCGCTCGCTCGGCTGGCGCGAAGGCATGCTGCCGCATGCCGAACGCATCGGGCGCGGCATCGTCACGCTGCCGCTGTTTCCCGCGATGCAAGCCGCCGATGTCGAGCGGGTCTGTGCAATCCTCAGCGAAACATGCAAACGTCTCTCCAAATGAGCCCGGTCGAAGTCTCGGTCGTCATTCCGGTCTACAACGAAGAAGACGGGCTGCAAGCCCTGTTCGACCGCCTCTACCCGGCGCTGGATGGCCTCGGCGAGTCGTACGAGATCATCTTCATCAATGACGGCAGCGTCGATCGCTCGGCGCAGATGCTGGCGGCGCAGTTCCACAAGCGCCCGGATGTGACCCGGGTGGTGCTGTTCGCCGGCAACTTCGGCCAGCATATGGCGATCCTGGCGGGCTTCGAGCAGACCCGCGGCAAGATCGTGATCACGCTGGACGCCGACCTGCAGAACCCGCCGGAAGAAATCCCGCGCCTGGTCGAAGCCATGCGCGCCGGCCACGACTACGTCGGCACCATCCGCCGCCAGCGCAACGACACCGCGTTCCGCCGCTATGCCTCGCGCGCGATGAACCGACTGCGCGAGCGCATCACCAAGATCCGCATGACGGACCAGGGCTGCATGCTACGCGCCTATGACCGCAACGTGGTCGACACGATCAATGCCTGCCGCGAGGTCAACACCTTCATCCCCGCGCTGGCCTATACCTTCGCCTCGAATCCCGTGGAAATCGAAGTCGGCCACGAGCAGCGCTTTGCGGGCGAATCCAAGTATTCGCTGTACCAGCTGATCCGCCTGAACTTTGACCTCGTGACCGGCTTCTCGATCGTGCCGCTGCAGTGGTTCTCGGCGATCGGCACGATCCTGTCGCTGCTCTCGGGCGTGCTGTTCGTGGTGCTGCTGCTGCGGCGCTTCGTGCTTGGCTCAGAAGTGCAGGGCGTGTTCACGCTGTTCGCCATGAACTTCTTCCTGATCGGCATCCTGCTGTTCGGCGTGGGCCTGCTGGGCGAATACGTCGGCCGCATCCACCAGGAAGTGCGCGACCGCCCGCGCTACCGCATCAAGGCGGTGCTGGAAGCGGACCAGCGTGTCACGCCGGCTGGCGCGGGCGCGGAGCGATGATGCGCGCCGTCGTCTTCGGCTACCACAATGTCGGCGACCGCTGCCTGCGCGTGCTGCATGCGCGCGGCGTGGACGTTGCGCTGGTGATCACGCACCGCGACCGCCCCGACGAGAACATCTGGTTCCGCCGCGTCGCCGACACCGCCGCCGAGCTGGGCATCCCCTTCGTCTATGGCGAGGACCCTGCCGATCCCGCGATCGCCCAGGCTGTGCGCGACGCGCACCCGGACGTGATCTTCTCGTTCTACTACCGCTCCATGATCCCGGCGGACGTGCTGGCGCTGGCCCCCGGCGGCGCCTTCAACATGCACGGCTCGCTGCTGCCCAAGTACCGCGGCCGCGTGCCGGTGAACTGGGCGGTGCTGCACGGCGAGACCGAGACCGGCGCCACGCTGCACGCCATGGAAGCCAGGCCTGACGCGGGCTATATCGTCGACCAGACCGCGGTGCCGATCCTGCCGGACGACACTGCCGGCGAAGTCTTCGAGAAAGTCACCGTTGCCGCCGAGCAGACGCTGTGGCGCGCCCTGCCCGCGATGATCGCCGGGCAGACGCCGCAACACCCCAACCGGCTGGCCGAGGGCAGTTACTTCTCGGGGCGCAAGCCGGAAGACGGCCGCATCGACTGGAGCCGCCCGGCCGCCGAGGTCTACAACCTTGTGCGCGCCGTCGCGCCGCCCTATCCCGGCGCCTTTACCGACCTTGCCGGGGACCGCTTCATTGTGGCGCAGGCGCGCCGGCCGCTGCCGGACCTTGCGCTGGCGCTGCCCGCCGGCACGGCGCCCGGCCTGCATGTGCACGATGGCCAGATCATCGGCCTGTGCGGCGACGGCGGCCTGGTCATGGTCACCCGATTGCTGGCACAGGATGGCTCGGCACTCACGCCGCAAGCCCTCGCCAAACTTATCCATACCGAACCATCCAACGAGGAAAGCCGATGAAAAAGGTCCTGATTCTTGGCGTCAACGGCTTCATCGGCCACCACCTGACGCGCCGCATCCTGGAAACCACGCCGT
>NZ_JFJW01000002.1:835-86689 GCF_000611125.1 Cupriavidus sp. SK-4 | reverse complement strand
CCAGATCCGAAGACCCAGTCACGTTTTGCTGCGCGAGCACTGTATAACCTGTAAAGCTAAAAGACCGAAGTCTTCCGCATCCGTTATCAAGCGCCCACACTTATCGGTTGTTTGGTTGTTAAAGAACCTGCCCTTGCGGGCCGCATCCGGCTTTGCCGTTTGCGTCGCTGCGTTTTTGTTTGCAGCGGAGAAACAAGACTATAAAGAAGTTTCTGCGATTAATCAATCATTTTCGAGAAATTCTTTATTCTGGAAGGCACACTCTTTCGAATCGAGTTAATCCTTGCAAGTCCTTTTCCCACCCCGTTGCGCGGTGCCTTGCGAACGAGGGGGCGAATATTAATGCCTGGATGCCTGCCTTGCAAGCGTTTTTGAAAAAGAACTTGGAAGAGCCTCTTTTGTCACTTGCCGCCGTTGCGCGAGTAACTTGTGTCAGTACCTAGGGGCCTGCCGACGAGGGCGACTGCCTCATTACGCTTGCCAGCGCTGCAACTCGGACAGGATCTGTTCAGCGAGGAAGTCACAAGGCGGCCGCTTCGACTTTGCGCTGCGCGCCAGCACCAGCTCCAGCCCGGCTAGCTCGGGCAGCCCCTGGGCCTGGCCAAGGATGGTGAAACGGGCCGGAACGGCGCAGCGCGCGAGCGGCGCCACCGCCAGTCCCGCTTCGACCATGCTGAGCAGGCCGAGCAGGCTGGGACTTTCATAGGACATGCGATAGGCGATCCTGGCCTGCTCCAGGCTGCGGATCGCAATGTCGCGGGCGACGCTGCCCGACTGGAACACGGCAATGGGCAGCGGCCGCTCGTTCCAGATTTCGTGCGCCGCCGGCGATGCGGCCCACACCATCGGTTCCAGCCGGATGAACTCCCCGGACAACCCCTTCACTCTCGTTGCGCAGACCAGGTCGACCGATCCGTCCTTGACCATGGGCGCCAGGGCCACGCTCGGCAAGCCAATGACCTGGATCTCGACCTTGGGGTAGGTCGCCGAGAATTTCTTCAGGATCGCGGGCAGCAGGGATGAGGCATAGTCGTCCGGCATGCCGAGCACCACGCGCCCGGTCACGTCGGGGCGGACCACGGCCGCCCAGGCCTCGTCGCGCAGGGCCAGCATGCGGCGCGCGAAGCCCAGCAGTACTTCGCCTTCCGGGGTCAGCACCACGTTTCTCGGCTTGCGCACGAACAGTGGCTTGCCCAAAGCCTGTTCGAGCGCCTTGATCTGCATGCTGACCGCCGACTGCGAGCGGTGCACGAGTTCCGCCGCGCGGGAAATGCTGCCGGTATCGGCAACCGCCACCATCATGGCCAGGACATCGAGGTCAAGCGCTTTCATTGGTATCAGAAAAACTGAAGCAACAGATCAATATTACGCATTTTTCTTAACCATCGGCGCTCGGGCATACTGGTCGAAAACGTTGACCACCTATGCCACACGCGAACATGGACCACCCCTTGCGCGACAGCCTCGCGCGCGAACTGCATGCCCGCCCCTTCCTGCGCATCGGCGGCTCCGCCTCGCTGACGCACTTCGCCATCTATGCCGACGGCGATACCGCCGTCCACCATGCCTTGCTGGCCTCCTTGTGCCGGCTGACCGGGCTGGAAGACCCGGCCGACGGCGTGACCCACTATTCAGGACGATGGGGCGATGACAAGCAGCTGAAGTGGGAGCGGCACACCGAGTTCTCCACCTTCACGTTCGTGGCGCGGCGTGGTGACGCGGACTACTTCTCCGACCTGGCCACCTCCCATATCCCAGCCGACTGGTTCGACAGCTTCGCCGGCAAACGCCTGGTGGCGCTGCGCATGGAACTGGTCTCGGGCGAGGCCGCGGCCCATGCCCGCGACAACGTGAGGCAATGGATCGACGGCCCCATCCTGGCGGGCAGCCATGTTCTGGGCGGCGGTGAGGTGTTCTGCGACTGGACCATCCCGCCCGACGGCTTTTCGCGCTTCCTGGTCATCGACAACGGCTTCCGCGAAGTGCAAGGCGGACGGCTGCTGCAGCGGCTGTATGAAATCGAGACCTACCGGATGATGGCGCTGCTGGCCTTGCCAGTGGCGCGTGACCTGGGCCGCAGCGTGGACAACCTGCAGCGCTCGCTCGCGCCGCTGATGCGCAGCATGGACACGAGCCAGGGCGGCCGCCACGATGCCGAGCTGCTGGAGCGGCTGACGCACCTGGCGGTCCGCATCGAGGCGCTGGCTGAATCCGGCAACCGCTTCAGCGCGTCGCGCGCCTACGAGAAGCTGGTGCTGGCGCGCATCCAGGAATTGCGCGAAGAGCGCATCGAAGGCATACCGACCATCGCCGAATTCATGGAGCGCCGCTTCGCGCCTGCCATGGAGACGTGCCGGTCGGTCTGGGCGCGGCACGAGCAATTTGCCGGCCGCGTGGCGCGCGCGCTCGACCTGCTGCGCACGCGCGTCAACCTGGCGCAGGAGCAGGACACCACGCGCCTGCTCGAGGGCATGGACCAGACCGCGCGCAGCCAGCTGCGGCTGCAGCATGCGGTCGAAGGCCTGTCGGTCGCGGCCATTTCCTACTACGTGCTGTCGCTGGCGGGTACGGGGCTCAAGGCGCTGCATGCGGTGCATCTCCCGCTGGACCCGGAACTGATCAAGGGTGCCCTGATCCTGCCAGTGGTGCTGCTGGTGCTGCGTGCAACCCGGCGCAGCAAGCATGCCGGGCAAAAAGCGGCCGCGCGGCAGCCGGCTGCGAACCAGGCCGCGTAGGGTCACGTCAGGGGCAGCCAGGCGGCTGTCCCGCCCTGCCCCGCCCCTGCCGCGGCTCGCCGCAGGAGACGCATCGGGCCAAGGTTCTCAATGGTTTGCATCTGCGCAGCCTCCCGGACAAATAGCGAGCCGGCGAACGCCAGGGCATTGACCGATATGCCTTCCACGCACTCGCCGGATCTCGGCACCAGCAACAGCCCTGCGGACATGACCAGCAGGTTGTACGGCGCCGACTGGCGCAGCCCGCCCTCGACCTCGACCGCCCGCACCCCAACCGCATCAAGCAGCGCGCGGTAGCGCTCGCACGCCGTGCGCGCCGCCTCTTCGACGGGCGCCGCAAACAGATCCAGCGGCGCGAACGCATGCGCGAATGCCAGGCCGGGAACGGTGCCGATGGCGCCGGCGATCCGTGCCGACGCCAGCAAGGGGGCAATTGGCAGCGCCGGGCCACCCTCGGCGAACGGCAACGGCACGATCTGCAGATGTTTGTGGGCCTGGCTCGCTCCCGCGGCGGCCCCGCCGTTGTAGAAACCCACGCTCGGGAACTCCGCCATGCAAGCCAGCAGCGCTTCAAAGTCAGCCACGGTCAGCAGGCACTCCTGCGGTTCGAAGCGCCGGGTGACGATGAGCAGGTGATGCTCGATGACATTGAACTTGTTGAGCAAGGCCACATGGGTGTCTGAGATATCCGCAACAAACAGTTCCGGGTCATAGGGCAGGAATGGATTGCCCCCGGCACTGCTCGTCCCGCGTGCCTTGTCCTTGCGCGCCAGGCTGGACACCTGGCGGACCAGGAACCGCACGCCGCCGTCCTCAATTGCCGCCTGGGCGGTTTCGATCGGGCACAACGCCCCGCTCTGCAAGGCGTGCGCCGTCCGCTGCGTGATTGCCGGCCACAGCGTGCCGGGCTGAAGGTGTCGAGGGTGCATGATCCGCTTTCACTCCCCTTTCAGCATAGCCGTCTCACGCGCCGAAGCGGATCGGATCATACGGGCGGGCATCGACACACGGTTGCTCACCGTCCATCAGTTCGGCAAGCAGCCGGGCCGTGACGGGGCCGAGCGTGAAGCCCTGGTGGCCATGCCCAAAGTTGAACCAGAGGCCACGATGGCGCGGTGCCCTGCCGACGATCGGCCGCATGTCGGCGACACATGGCCGGGCGCCGAGCCAGGGCGTGTCTTCGACTGGCGCACCGAGGCGCACCAGTTCGCGGGCGTGGCGTTCGGCGTTCTGCAGCTGGATGGGGGTCGGCGTGGCATCGTGGTGCGCGAACTCGGCCCCCGTTGTCAGGCGCAGGCCACGCTGCATCGGCGCCAGCATATAGCCGTTCTCGACATCGAGCAGCGGCATGGACGGCATCGGCTCAGCGGCATAGTGGCGATGGTATCCCCGCTTGACGAATAGCGGGAAACGATAGCCAAGCGGTCTGGTCAGGGTCGTTGCCCACGGCCCAAGTGCAATCACGGCCTCGGCAGCTTTGACCGGGCCATCTTCCGTCTCCACGGTCCAGCCGCCTTCCGTCTGTTTCAGCGTTGCGGCATCACCGCGGCGAAAGATTCCGCCCTCCTTGCTGAACAGCGCCGCGTAGCGGCTTACCAGCTCGCCGGGATCAACGATGGTCCAGGGATCGCGCCAGTGAATGGCGCCGGCCACTGGCCCGCAATACGCAGGCTCGGTAGCGGTCAGCCCGGCCCGGTCGAGAATCCGGCAATCGAGTCCGTGCTGCTGCGCGACTTCCGTCGCAGCGCGCGCCGCCTGGTCGAACGGCGCAGCGCTGCGATACGCCTGCAGCCATCCCGATCTGCGCACAAGGTCCTGTGCGCCGGCCAGCGCGATCAGCCGCTCGTGCTCGGTCAGGCAGTGCCGGATCAGGGCACTGTATGCCGTGACGGTGGCCGCGTACCGGTCAGGCGCCGATTCACGCCAGTAGCGCGCCAGCGCGGGCAGCAGGCTGGCGAGTGCCGCGGGGTGATAGTGGACATCGTTGCCCTGGCGGGTGATGACGCGAAGGACCGCCATCCACTCGCGCGGGAAGGCGTAGGGCTGCACCGCTTCGCGCTGGATGATGCCGGCGTTGCCATAGGATGTTTCCCTGCCGGGCGCCTGCCGGTCGACCAGTACGACCGCATGGCCGCGCTGGCGCAACACCAGCGCCGTGCAGACGCCGACCATGCCGGCACCAAGTACCAGGATGTCTTTAGAAGCCATGGCAGATGCGGATCCTGGAGGACGGCAGGTTTGCGGTCCGGGTCATGGGCAGTCAGGTGTAGCGAAAGGCAATGGATGCTGATGCCCTGATTCTGCAATGCCGGCGCGTCCGGGCGGAATATCCATCGCAATCAATTATTGGAATCCATGGTTGCCAATCCGGCAATCATGGGTCGCCTATGCGCGTGATGGCATCGGCCAGGTGCTGCACGAACGCGCGCCCCGCGGGCGGGAGGTTGCGCCGGGCCAGCGTCTGGATCTCGATATAGCGCTCGTTCATTTCCCGGTCGCGCAGCGGCACCGCGACAATGGACCCTTCCTTCAACCGCCGCCGGACCGAAAGCTCCCCATAGAAAGTGATGATGCCGGCCCCCGCCGCAGCAAATCCGACCAGCGAGTCCAGGTTATTGCTGGAAAAAACGGTCTGGTAGCTGAGCCCCTGGCGGCTGCAACTGGTGTCCAGCAACTGCCGCAGTGAGCTGTCCTTGGGCGGCAGCGCGAGCGGATAGCCGATGACCTGCGACAGCGAGATCTGGCGCTGGCCTGCCAGCGGGTGGTCCGGCGCCATGACCGCGAGCACCGGGGCCGGGTGGCGCAGTTCCACCTCGATATCGAGTTCGGGGAGGCCGCTCAGCGTGACGCCGATATCCGCCTCGCCGTCGCGAATGCGCCTGGCAATGTCACCTTGCGGGCACACGTCCAAGTCGAAGCGGATGCCCTCGTATTTCTCCCGGAAACTGGCGGCCAGAGCCGGAAGGAAATCGTGCGCGATGCCCTCGACGCTTGCCAGGTGGACCTGCCCCACGCGCAAGCCACGCAGCGCCTGGATGTCGCCCGTGACACGATCGATCTCTTGCTGCGCGCGCTTGGCGTGCGCAGCAAGCATCTCCCCCGCCGCATTGGGTACCAGGCCGCGCGCGCGCCGGTCGAACAGCAGTGTGTCCAGCTCGCTCTCCAGCTTGGCGATCTGCCGGCTGACCGCCGATGGCGCCACGTTCAGCTTGAGGGCGGCGTCCTTGACCGAGCCGGTGCGTACGACCTCAAGGAAGTAGCGGACGGCGGTCTCCTGCAGGATGCGATACGACATGGTCGGGGCGAAAGCGAAGCCAAGATCGGATTCATTTTATGGATTGCCTTTTCGGCAATCAAGCTTTCGAAACATTGCGACGATGTCACGCCGGATTGATCGTACGATGAGATCACGCGGTGCCCCCACCCTGCTGCGCTGCGCGATACCTACCCTGCCGGAGCATCAACATGCGATCCCCCGCCCACCGCACCTTGTTCCTCCTCACGGCCTGCAGCGTGGCTGCCGGAACCGCACTGGCGCCCGCCCCTGCCGCTGCGCAGGGTGGCTATCCATCCAGGCCGGTCCAGCTGGTCCTGCCGTTTCCGCCAGGCGGTGCCACAGACATTGTCGGCCGCACCATCGCCCGCAGACTCGGCGAGCGTCTTGGCCAGACCGTGGTGGTTGAGAACCGGCCCGGGGCCGGCACCATTGTCGCGGCGAGCTACGTGGCCAAAGCGGCACCGGACGGCTACACGCTGATGGCCACGTCCGGCACCACGTTCACGGTCAATCCGGCGGTCTACGCAAAGCTGCCCTACGACCCTCAGAAGAACTTCGAGCCCATCGGCATGATCGGGTCGACCGGCTTGATCCTTTTGGCAAACCGCGACGTGCCGGTGAACAACCTCAAGGAGTTCGTCGCCGCGGTCAAGGCAGACCCGGGCAAGTATTCCTACGGCTCGTTCGGCGCCGGCACCACTGCCCACTTTGCCGGCGAAGAGCTGCTGAACCTCACCGGCACCAAACTGCTGCATGTGCCCTATAAGGGCAGCGCGCCGGCGATGACCGACCTGATGGGTGGCCAGATCCCCTTCAGCGTGGATACGGTGGCTGCGGCCATTCCACAGCTCAAGTCCGGCAAGATCAAGGCCATTGCGGTCACTACGGCGAAGCGCTCGTCGCTGCTGCCGAATGTGCCGACCGTCGCCGAAAGCGGCTATCCGGGCATGGACACCAGTACCTGGATCGCGCTGGTCGCGCCTCGCGGCCTGCCAGCGGAGGTCCGGGCCAGGCTGGAAAAGGCACTGGCAGACACCATTGCCGATCCGGCAACGCGCAGCCAGCTGGCGGAGAACGGCATCGAGCCCTTCTACGCGCCCGGCAAGCAGGTCGCGGCCATGATCGACAAGGAAATCCCGCAGATGCGTGCCATCGCGCAACGCGCCCATATCAAGCTTGACTGACAGCAAGGCCCCGGAGACACCTGTTCCATGACCACGCAAGACAGACTGACCTCGGCCTCGGCGGTCGAACTCCGACGACTGATCGGCACCAGGGAAATCTCGCCGGTAGAACTGCTGGAGGCATGCATCGCGCGCATCGAGACCTATAACCCGCTGATCAATGCCATCACGGCAACTTGCTTCGAGCGCGCCCGCAAGGAAGCGCGCGCCGCCGAACAGGCCATGCTGCGGGGCGAACCACTCGGCCTGCTCCATGGGCTGCCGCTAGGGGTCAAGGACCTGGAGGCCACCGAGGGCCTGCTGACCACCTATGGCTCGCCGCTGTTCCGCAACCACGTGCCGACCGACGACAACGTGCTGGTGAAACGGCTGCGGGCGGCCGGTGCCATCGTGGTGGGCAAGACCAATATTCCCGAAATGGGCGCCGGCGCGAACTCGCGCAACGCGGTCTGGGGCGCGACCGGCAATCCTTTCAACCCAAACCTCAATGCGGGCGGGTCCTCCGGCGGCTCGGCCGCGGCGCTGGCCGCGGACTTCCTGCCGGTCTGCACCGGGTCGGACACCGGTGGCTCGCTGCGCATTCCCGCGGCCAAGTGCGGCGTGGTCGGATTCCGGCCCTCGCCGGGCATCGTCCCCAACTCGCGCAAACTGCTGGGCTGGACGCCGATCTCGGTGGTCGGGCCGATGGGACGCACCGTTGCCGATACCTGCCTGCAGCTGGCGGCTTCGGCCGGGGTGTCGGTAACCGATCCCTTGAGCTACGCGGTGGACGCCGCAGCGTATCTGTCGCCGGCACCGGTGGACCTGTCGGGCTTGCGGGTCGGCTGGACCGAAGACTTCAGCAGCTGCGCGGTCGACGACGGTGTCCGCCGCGTGTTCCGCGCCAGGATCGCAGAGATGCGCCACCTGTTCCGGCAATGCGACGAGGTCCGCTTCGAGCTTGGCGATGTGCACCGCTGCTTCGATATCCTGCGCGCCGAGAGCTTTGTCGCCGGCTTGCATGACGCCTACCAGCGCGACCGCACCAGTCTCGGCCCCAATACCCGCGCCAACTACGAGCTCGGCGCGAAGATGTCACTGGCCGACAGCGCGTGGGCGCAGGCCGAGCAGAACCGTATCCTGCAGCGCTTCCAGCGGGCCTACCAGGAATACGACCTGATCCTGTCGCCAACCACGCCGGTGTCGCCCTTCGCATGGACCAGGCTGTTCGCGGACACCATCAATGGCGAAAAACAGGAAAATTATTACCGCTGGCTGGCCTTGACCTATGTCGTGACACTGACCACGCACCCTGCCATTTCCCTGCCGTGCGGCACGGACGAGGCCGGCATGCCGTTCGGGCTGCAGGTGACTGGCCGCTTCCGGGGCGACCTGGAGACGCTGGGCGCGGCCCAGGCAATGGAAGCTGCGTTTGCCATGCTGCCAGCGTTGCGCCGCCCCGTTCCCGACCTCGCCGCCCTCAGGCCCGCCAACCCGTCGCTGCGCTCGATTGTCACCGCGCCGCCGGCCTCTGGCACGGCGCAGCAATCGGGCGGCGTTTCTGCGGTATAGGCAAAGGGGCTGAAGACACAGGAATGCGAGCGTCGCGCCCCCGCCTCAATCCTGCTCGCGCAAGAGCATCGCCACATTACGCTCCGCGAGCGCCGCGATGGTGCGCGAAGGGTTCAGGCCGAGCGGACGCGGGACGATCGCGCCGTCCATGACATACAGTCCCTGATAGCCAAATACCCGGCCCCATGCATCGACGACGCCGTCTGCAGCGGACGTCCCCATATTGCAGCCTCCCAGCGGGTGCGGCGTGACCAGGTTGTGCCACCGGCGCCAGGTGAGCGGCACCCACGGATCTCCGCCAGTCGCTGCCGAGAGCTGCGTATGCGCTGCAATCATGGCCTCGATGACAGCCACCGAGGCCTGATAAGACCAGTCGAGCCGCAGCACACGACGCCACGGTGCGTACCACGTGCGGCCCAGCCTCAGTTGGCCATCGCCAGGGTCCACGCCTTGCCCGAACCAGGGCATCATCTGCTCGACCGGATCGCCGTCGTCAAACAGTCCTCCGACCTCCTTCCACACGGCGCGCAGCTTGCGGGAATGCGTTCGCTTCATATGGCGCCGAATGAAGTTGCCTGCGAGATTAGGGATTCCGCCGTCCTCCACGAAGAGCGCCTGTCCGTTCGGGCCGCTGTGGTCCAACAGGTCGATCGCGGCGGAGATGGTTACGCCATGAGACGGAGAGATCGTCCTGTGGGCATAGTAGGCCGGCGTCACGAAGTCGCCATTGTGCGCCCAGCCATGTCCCAACCGCGGCGAAAGCCCGGGCAGGGTGCGATGTTCGTCCCGACAGCGCAGCAGAAGCTCGGTGCTGCCGATAGAGCCGGCGGCCAGTATCACCCTGGCGGCCGTGACTGTGCCAGGGCTCGTCGTTTCGTTTTCCGGGTCGATCTTCCTGAAGCAAACGCGCCAGCCCTGCTGCAGCGGTTCGAGCCGGTCTACCAGGTGCAACGGAAGAATCTCGGCGCCATTGTCTTCAGCCACCGCCAGGTAATTCAGGTCCAGCGTATTCCTGGCCGATACCTGGCACCCCACGTCACAGTTGCCGCAGTGAACGCAGGTGCCTTGCAACCTGCCGTGCTGGTTCAGGAATGTCTGTGAATGACGGTCATCGCGGGGGTCTTGCCGTGTGGGATCCCAATGCTCGGAAAACGTCACCGCCAGCGGCAGCTTGCGGAAGCGCCCGCCCCATCCGCAGGCTTCCGCGCCCTCGCGCAACAGCCGGGTCCGCTCGCTCAACTGGTTATCCGGCACTTCACTCACCGCGAGCATGCGCCCGACCTCCTCATAGTGGGCCTGCAGGCCGGCATAGGTAACCTCTTTCGGCCAGCCCTGCTGGAAGGCTTCCGGCTTGGCTTCCACGGAAACATTGGCATAGATCAGAGAGCCGCCGCCGACCCCGGCCCCGGCGATGACCCATACGTCAGAGAAGGTCCGGATATCGGCCCAGCCATTGAAGCGGTTGGCGCGCTCCTGGTTCCACAGCCAGGGGTCGCTCTCGTCGCGCGGGTAAGTCGCGGGGCTCCAGCGCCGGCCGCGCTCCAGCACCAGCACTTTGCGGCCGGCCTGCGCCAGCCTGCACGCCGAGACCGCACCACCAAAGCCGCTGCCGATGACGACGACGTCGTAGGCAAGCGTATTGCCCATCATGACGCTCCCTGTCGTTGGATGATGATTGGCTTCTCCTCGATCATCCGCACCGCCTCCGGCGGCGATACCTGACCGTCTGCCGGCACGAAGCGAGGGCCGGCCGCGCCGGGTTGCGCGCGCACGCGCCAGGTGTTGTTGACCTTCGCCAGTTGCTTGACGCCCTCGCCCAGCTTCCAATGGCGGCAAACCTTCTCCAGCTTGAGCGGGTAGACCGTCAATTGCCCGCCCTCGAACCGCATTCGCAGGAAGCACTTGTAATCGGCGATGCGCTGGGAGGAGAACACCTCCTCGGGGTGAAGACGCCACAAGGCATTGCCCAACACCATCCAGGCGCCAAACAACAGGCCGCCGAAGGCGCCGCCCAGCAGCATGGCCTCTGCGACAAACAGCAACACGGGGGGCGCGTTGTCCGCGCCAAAGACATGGAAGTTGACGCGCATGACGAGCCATAGCAGCGCGACCGCCAGTGCCAGGTGCAGAAGCCCGTGCAACGCGCCGACAACGCACGCGAGCCGGACGCCGCGCCTGACATCCCTGGTCGACAGCGCGGCACAACTAAAGACAATGGCCGCTGCGAACACCACCGACGCCGGACTGTGCGCCATGACCCGGAACAGTTGGTGGAGCACCTCGCCGGTATTCCCGAATGTCATTTCGAGGCCGGCCAGCCTGTCGACGAAGCTGCGTTGATCGCGCCCGGGAACAGATACCAGGCTCGCGCTCTGAATGATCCAATCGAACAGCAAGTACAGGATCGCCACCAGCGCACAGAACGAGAGGTTGCGCGCAGGCAGTTGCCACGCGCGATTGCGCAATTGCCGGGAGGTCTCCTTTTCCGGATACGCTGACTTCAGCTCGTAGCACTGTTGGGCCGGGCCCACGACAATAGGCCTCGGTGGATCTGGCAGCAGATGCGTGCCGTGAAGAAATGCACCACCGCCTCCGCAGGTGATGCGATGCGGCCCCGCCGTGCCCGCTCGCGGCACGTAGTGCGCGTAGTGGTGCGAGTTGCCGGCCAGCACCAGCGCGAGCCGATCGCCCAGCATCCCCTCGATCTCGCTCAGGCTCCGAAAGCGCGGCGTCTTGGTCTCGATCGAAGGCACGGCCCGCCGCTCGCCGCGGCGCACGCGCTCCATTTCGTCGATCCAGCTCGCCTCGGGCGCGCACAAGACCACGCGGTCACCGGGCTGCAGCGCCGTGCACATCCTCTGGAAGTACTCGCGCTGCGGTCGGTCGATTTCCGACTCCAGTTGCAGGTCAAGGCCCCAGATCCACCAGCCGCCGGGCAACTGCAAGGCATAGTAGCCGGTGCGCTGGCGTGTCTCCCAGCCGCCCACGGGCTTGCCGCTGCAGAACAAGCGGGCGAAGCCACGCAAGCCATCGTACCAGTCGTGATTGCCTGGCGTGGCGACCATCCACGGCGCATCCGGCAACTTGATCGGCTGGTCGCTGTATACGGGGTGCACGGTCTCGACCGGCGCAGGGAATGCCGCGCGGAAGGGATCGACGAAGCGAGTCCGATAGCCCTCATGGGCAGGGGTCGGATACACCTGGTCGCCACCCAGCAGCAGCACCTTTGCCCGCGGCAGCGTCACGCCTTGCTCGCGCAGCGTCACCGCGTGACTGACGCACAAGGCCATGGAGTAGGTCGAGTCCCAACCGTCGCCCGTGTCGGCCAGATAGTCGACCCAGACACCGCCGTCCTCGTCAGCGGGCACCGGGAGCGGTGGGTTCGGATTCAGCGTGGTGAGTGCCGCCTGCACCATGCGCTGGTCGGCAAAGGCGCCGATTGCCATCGCCACGGCAACGCGCATGGCGGTGAATGGAAGCTGTAGCGGGCTCAGCCAGTTCACCATGGTTCTTTGAGTGTAGAGTTCCATGCGCCCGGTCGTGGCAGACGCGGAAGCGATCTTCGCGGAGCCGGCAGCATCGGCCGCAGCTTGCGAACCACCCGGATATGGCGACTCTGGTGCAGACCCGGAATGTTTCACCATCACCCCCTCAACATCCCCACCGCTTCCGCAATCGCCCGCCTGATCCGCGTATACGTACCGCACCGGCAGATCACGCAACTCATCTGGTCGGCGATCTCCGTCTCCTTCGGATTCCGGGTGCGCTTGAGCAGCGCGCTCGCCGCCATCAGTTGCGCGCTCTGGCAGTAGCCGCACTGCACCACCTCGTGCTTGAGCCAGGCCGCCCGCAGGGCGCTGGCCTCGGGGCCGTCGAGTCCTTCGATGGTGACGATCTTCTTGCCTTCCATCTCGCTCGCCTGGTGCTGGCACGACAGCAGCATCTTGCCGTTGACATGCACCGCGCAGGCGCCGCACACCCCAACGCCGCAGCCGAACTTGGTGCCCGTCAGCTTGAGCTCGCAGCGCAGCACCCACAACAGCGGCGTGCAGCCGTCAGAGCGGACTTCGACACTCTTACCGTTGACACTGATCTGATGGTCTGGCATCGCAGGCTCCGGAAGGCGGCAGGGTCTTCAGCAGCGGCAGGTCGCGCAGGCGCTCGCCGGTCGCATGGAACAAGGCGTTCGCCACCGCCGGCGCGATCGGCGGCGTGGTGGACTCGCCCACGCCCTGTGGCGGGCGCATCGAAGGCATCACGTGTACCTGGATCTCCGGGCAGTCTCGCAGGCGCATGGCCGGAAAGGCGGTGTAGTAGTCCTCCTGCACCTTGCCTTCCTTCAGCGAGATCTTCTGCCACAGCGCCGCCGACAGCCCGAACACGATTCCGCCCTCGACCTGCTGCTCGATCAGGGTCGGGTTGACCGGCATGCCGCAATCGATGGCGCAGAAAACGCGATCCACGCGGACCTGCCCCGCGTTGTCCACCGACACCTCGGCGACCTGCGCCACCACGCTGCCGAACGACTCGTGCAGGGCCACCCCGCGCCCCGCCTTCACCACGCCAGGCTTCTTGCGCAAGGGCTGGGCCCAACCCGACATCTTTCCTGCCTGCTCCAGCACCGCGCGCTGGCGCTCATCCCTGAGCAGGCTCATGCGGTAGTCGAGCGGGTCCACCCCGGCCGCCACCGCCAGCTCATCGACGAAGCTCTCCATGAAGAAGGCGTGGTGCGAGTGCCCCACCGAGCGCCAGTAGCCCACGGGAATGGCGAGGTCCACGGTCTGGTGGCCGACCCACACGTCCGGCCAGTCATAAGCCTGGTCGAAGGCGCCTTCCACCGTGGACTTGTCCAGCCGCGACACGAAGATGTCGGGCAGGCCGAAGTTGCGCTTCGCGACGCCCTCCAGCACTGACTGGCTGGCCGAGATATTGCGCACGGCGATGACCTTGCGGCTCTCGTCGAGCCAGGCCTCGAAGCGCGACACGCTGGCCGGACGGTAGAAGTCATGCCGCATGTCCTCGGGGCGCGACCAGATCGTCTGCACCGGCACGCCCTTGCGCTGCGCGGCGATGGCGGCCGCCTGGCAGATGAAGTCGACTTCGAGCCTGCGCCCGAAGGCACCGCCGATGGATTGCTGGCGCAGTTCGACCTGGTCCGTGTCGAGATTCAGCGTCTTCGCCACGCAGCGGCGAGCCAGCCCGGGCATCTGCGTGGCAGCCCACACGATGGCGCGGTCCTCCTGGACCAGTACCGTGCAGTTGACCGGCTCCAGCGCGGCGTGAGCGAGATAAGGCGCCGAGTACAAGACCTGGATGGCGGGCTTGCCCTGCTTCATGGCGCGCCCGTTACCGTGCTCGTACCAGACGCGTGGGTTGGAGGCGTCGAGCGCCTTCACCAGCGTGTCGCGGATGCCGTCGCTCGACAGCTTAGCCGCCTCCCCCTCGTCCCATTTGCACTGGACCTTCTCCACCGCCTGCATGGCGATCCACGCATCGCTGGCGATTACCGCCACGCCGCCGCTGCCGCCCTGGAGCGGAGGCAGCGCGACCAGGTCGAGCACGCCCGGCAACTTCTTGACGTCGTCGGGCGGAGATCCCTGCAGCGTGCCGCCCAGCGTCGGACACATCTGCACGCTGGCGTAGGCCATCGAATCCGCCACCACGTCGATACCGAAACTGGCTGTGCCGTGGAGCTTGGCAGCGGCATCAAGGCGCGCCGCGCGGGTGCCGATGAGCCTGTAGCTGGCAGGGTCCTTCAGTTCGACTTTGCGTGGCAACGGCTCACGCGCGGCCGCCGCGGCCAGTTCGCCGAAGGTGGCGCTGCGCCCCGACGGATGCATCACCTTGCCGGCCTGCGCGCGGCACGCTTCGGCCTTGACATCCCACTGCTTCGCCGCTGCCGCGCACAGCATCATGCGGGCGGCGGCGCCGGCCTCTCGCATCGGATGCCACAGGTCCCTGATGCTGGTAGAGCCGCCGGTGAACATCAAGCCCACCTCGCGCACGCCCTTGCGCGTGAACCATTCGGCGGCACGCCTGGGCCACCCCTTGTCGTCCGGCCGGAACGGCAGGTTGGCGACCACGCCCTCGATGTTGTTGTACAGGTTGTCGACGGGCGACGGCTCGACGCGGATCTGCGACCAGTCGGCCTCCATCTCTTCGGCCAGCAGCATCGCCGCGCCGGTATGCACGCCCTGCCCCATCTCGGCCTTGTTCATCACCACCGTGACGGTGTTGTCGGACGCCACCTTGACCCAGCCGTTCAGTGCGAATTGCCCGTCGCGCACGGCCAGCGGCTCGCCGCCCGCCAGGCGCTGGCGCGGCGGCAGCCAGGCCCATCCGATCACCAGCGCACCGGCAGCGCCCGCGCCGCCGAGCAGGAAGGCTCTGCGCGTCAACATGGCAAGACTGGCGGATCGATCATCATAGGAAGGCCCCGTGCCGCCGATGGCATGGCCTATATTAGGTCGGGAAGTGCCGCAGCGCGAATGCGAACACGTGGTTGGCGCTATCTCGCAACACTTGCCCCGCTTCCCTGGGCGCCATCGCGGGTCCGGCACCAGGATTGGCTGTGCAACGAAGCAGGCCACCGAGGTTCGTGCCGATACCCGCGCGACGGCGCACGCTGGCAGCCCGGCTAGCGCGTCAGCTTGGTGCGGCGGCTGCCGTAGACGTATTGGCGCCCTTGGCCGGGTCGTGCCAGCCGCCGCCCAGGGCCTTGTACAGGTTGACTTCGCTGGTCAGCTGCTCGAGCCGTGCCTGGATCAGCAGTTGCTGCGCGTTGTAAAGCGAGCGCTGCGCGTCCAGCACGGCAAGGTAGCTGTCGACCCCCGTGCGATAGCGCCGGTCGGCCAGGCCATAGGCGTCCTGGGCGGCTTCCACGAAGCGGACCTGGGCCTCGAGCTGGCTGGTGTAGGTGCCGCGCGCCGCCAGCCCGTCGGCGACCTCGCGGAAGGCGGTCTGCACCGTACGCTCGTACTGGGCGACGTTGACATCCTTCTGGATGGTGGCGAAGTCCAGGCTGGCCCGCAGGCTGCCGGCGGTAAACAGCGGCAGGTTGATCTGCGGCTGGAACAGCCACGTGCCGGAGCCTGCCGCAAACAGGCCCGAAAGCTGCCTGCTGGCGGTGCCCGCCGATGCGGTCAGGCTGATACTGGGGAAGAACGCCGCACGCGCAGCGCCGATATCGGCGTTGGCGGAGCGCAGCCGGTGCTCGGCAGCGAGCACGTCCGGACGGTTCTGCAGCAGGTCTGAGGGCAGCCCGGGGGGCACATCGGCAAACAGCTTCTGCTCCAGCGGCAGGCCTTCCGGCAGGTCCGCGGGCGGGGACGTGCCGAGCAGCAGCACCAGGGCATTCTGGTCCTGTGCTACCAGCCGGGTATAACGCGCAAGGCTCGCCCGTGCCGTTTCCACGACAGTCTGCGCCTGGCGCAGGTCCAGCCGCGAAGCGATCCCTTCCTCGTAGCTGCGCCGGGTCAGGCCATAGCTGCGCTCGTAATTGGCCAGCGTTTCACGGGTGACCTGCAGCAGCGCTTCATCGGCGCGCTGGGTCAGGTAGGCGCTGGCAACGCTCGCCACCAAAGAGATCTGGGCGCTGCGGCGCGCCTCGTCGCTGGCGAAATACTGCTCGAGCGCGGCTTCGCTGAGGCTGCGCAGGCGGCCGAACAGGTCGATCTCCCATGCCGTGGTGCCTATCGACACGCCGTACTGGCTGCCGATCGTCCGCTGTCCGGTGGGAGACAGCTCGGCGGGAATGCGCTGGCGCGTGCCCTGCGCGGCCACGCCGACGGCGGGAAACAGGTCGGCGCGCTGGATGCGGTACTGTGCACCGAACGCCTCCACGTTGAGGGCGGCCACGCGCAGGTCACGGTTGTTCTCCAGCGCCAGTTCGAGGAGACGGCGCAGCCGCGCATCGGCGAAGAATTCGCGCCAGCCCAGTTCGACCGCTGGCACCTGGCCGGCTTCGGCGGCGGCATCGGCAGGCAGGTAGGCCGGGCCCTGCGGGTAGGCTGCCTCCACCGGCGAGGCCGGCCGCTCGTACCTGGGGATCAGGCTGCAGCCGGCCAGCATGGCCATGGCGGCAGCGCACAGCAAGGTCTTCTTCATTCAAGCGCCTCTTTTTCCAGGGAGGCATCATGCGGCTCCGGCCTGCGCTTGCGCCCGAACAGCGAGGTGACGACGACAAAGAACAGCGGCACCCAGAAGATCGCCAGCACCGTGGCAGTGATCATGCCGCCGATCACGCCGGTGCCGATGGCGTGCTGGCTGCCGGCACCGGCGCCGGTCGACACCGCCAGCGGAAACACGCCGAGCATGAAGGCCAGCGAGGTCATCACGATGGGGCGCAGACGCAAGCGGCACGCCTCCACGGCGGCCTCGACCAGGCTCTTGCCCTGTTCGTACTCGCTCTTGGCGAACTCCACGATCAGGATGGCGTTCTTGGCGGACAGGCCGATGGTGGTCAGCAGGCCCACCTGGAAGAACACGTCATTGGACAAGCCGCGCCCCAGCGTGGCGAGCAGTGCGCCGATCACGCCGAGTGGCACCACCAGCATCACCGAGAACGGGATCGACCAGCTCTCGTAGAGCGCGGCCAGGCACAGGAACACCACCAGCAGCGAGAGCGCATAGAGTGCCGGCGCCTGCGAGCCCGACAGCCGCTCCTCATAGGACAGGCCGGTCCAGGCATAGCCTACGCCCGGCGGCATCTGCTTCATGATCTCCTCGATCGCCGCCATGGCCTCGCCGGAGCTGCGCCCGGGCGCGGGCTCTCCCAGCAGTTGCACCGCCGCCACGCCATTGTAGCGCTGCAGCTTGGGCGAGCCATAGGCCCACTTGCCGTCGGCGAAGGCGGAGAACGGCACCATCTCGCCCTTGTCGTTGCGCACGAACCATTTGTCGATATCGTCCGGCTTCATCCGGGAATCCGGGCGGCCCTGCACGTAGACGCGCTTGACCCGGCCGCGGTCGATGAAGTCATTGACGTAGCTGGACCCCCACGCGATCGACACCGTGCTGTTGATGTCTGCCAGCGCAATGCCGAGCGCGCGCGCCTTCTCATCGTCGATCACCAGCTGGTACTGCGGCTGGTCATTCAGGCCATTGGGGCGCACCCGCTGCAGCACCGGGCTTTGCGAGGCCAGCGCCAGGAACTTGTCGCGCGCGTTCATCAGCGCCACGTGGCCAATGCCGGCCTGGTCCTGCAGGTAAAGGTCAAAGCCGATGGCATTGCCCAGTTCCTGCACCGCGGGCGGGGCGAACGCGAACGACATCGAATCGCGGAAGCTCATGAACTTGCGCTGCGCGCGTGCGGCCAGGTCGAACACGCTGGTGCTGTCCCCGCTGCGCTGCTCCCATGGCTTGAGCAGGATGAAGGCCAGGCCCGAGTTCTGGCCGCGGCCGGCAAAGTTGAAGCCGTTGACGGTGAACAGCGACTCCACCACCCCGCCCTCTTCCTTCAGCAGGTATTCGCGCATCTGGTCGAGCACCTTCTGCGTGCGCTCGGCCGTGGCGCCGGCCGGCGTCTGCACCTGGGCGTACAGCACGCCCTGGTCTTCTTCCGGCAGGAACGACGTGGGGATGCGCGTGAACAGGAAGCCCATCCCCACCAGGATGGCCACGTAGAGCAGCAGGAAAGGCAGCCGGCGCTTCAGGATGCCCGACACGCTGCGCTCGTAGCCCTGGGTGGTCGCGATGAACTTGCGGTTGAACCAGCCGAAGAAGCCGCCCTTGTTCTCGCCATGATCGCCCTTTTCGATGGGCTGGAGCATGGTGGCGCACAGCGCCGGCGTCAGTATCAGCGCGACCAGCACGGAAAGCACCATGGACGAGACGATGGTGATGGAGAACTGCCGGTAGATCACGCCGGTCGAGCCACCGAAGAACGCCATCGGCAGGAACACCGCCGACAGCACCATGGCAATGCCCACCAGCGCGCCCTGGATCTGGCCCATGGAGCGCCGCGCGGCCTCCTTGGGCGGCAGGCCCTCCTCGGCCATCACGCGTTCGACGTTCTCCACCACGACGATGGCGTCATCCACCAGCAGCCCGATGGCCAGCACCATGCCGAACATGGTCAGCGTGTTGATGGTGTAGCCAAACGCCGCCAGCACGCCGAAGGTGCCCAGCAGCACCACCGGCACGGCAATGGTCGGGATCAGCGTGGCGCGGACGTTCTGCAGGAACAGGTACATCACCAGGAACACCAGCACGATGGCTTCCATCAGCGTCTTCACCACTTCGTGGATGGAGCCCGAGATCACCGGCGAGGTGTCATATGGGAAGACCACCTTCATCCCGGGCGGGAAGAAGGGCTCCAGCCCGTCCAGCGTCTTGCGGATGGCGCGCACGGTTTCCAGCGCGTTGGCCCCCGCGGCCAGCCGCACGGCAATGCCCGAGGCCGCCTGGCCGTTGTATTGCGCGTTGATGTTGTAGTCCTGCCCGCCAAGGCCCACCTGGGCCACGTCCTTCAGGCGCACCTGGGAGCCGTCGGGGTTGACCTTGAGCAGGATGTTGCCGAACTGCTCGCTGGTCTGCAGCCGGGTCTTGCCGATCACGCTGGCATTGAGTTGCTGGCCCCGCACCGCCGGCAGGCCGCCAAGCTGGCCGGAGGCCACCTGGACGTTCTGCGCCCTGATGGCGGTGCTCACGTCCAGCGGCGTGAGCTGGTAGCTGTTGAGCCGGGCGGGGTCGATCCATACCCGCATCGCATACTGCGCGCCGAACACCTGGAAGTCGCCCACGCCGTAGGTGCGCGAAAGCGGGTCCTGGAGACTCGAGACGATGTAGTTCGACAGGTCTTCCCGCGTGACCTTGGGGTCAGTGGAAATCAGGCCCACGATCACCAGGAAGTTGCGCACCGACTTGGTCACGCGGATGCCTTGCTGCTGCACTTCCTGCGGCAGCAGGGGCTGCGCAAGGGCCAGCTTGTTCTGCACCTGCACCTGGGCAATATCCGGATTGGTGCCCTGCTCGAAGGTCACCGTGATCGTCATGCTGCCGTCGGCGTTGCTTTCCGAGGAGATGTAGCGCAGGCGGTCGAGGCCGTTGAGCTGCTGCTCGATCACCTGCACCACGGTGTCCTGCACCGTCTCGGCGGAGGCGCCGGGGTAGTTGACCGAGATGGCGATGGTGGGCGGCGCGATGGCCGGATACTGGCTGATGGGCAGCGCGCGGATCGACAGCACGCCGGCCAGCATGATGACCAGGGCGATCACCCACGCGAAGATGGGCCGATCGATAAAGAAATTGGACATCGATACTCTCCCTCGCCCTGGCAGGGCACTCAGGGCTTGGCCGCGGACGGGGCGGACGCGGCGGCCACCGGGGCGCCGGCGGCGCTCCCGGCCTGGGCTACACGCACTTTCGCCCCGGGCCGCACGAACTGCAGGCCCTCCACGATGACGCGGTCGCCGGCGCCGAGGCCGTCGGAAACCAGCCACTTGTCGCCAACGGCGCGGTCGGTGCGGATCTGCCGCAGTTCCACCTCGTCCTTGCCATTGACCACCAGCGCCGTGGCCTGGCCCTTGAGGTCGCGCGTCACACCCTGCTGGGGCACGAGCAGGGCATCGGTCTTCACGCCTTCACGCAGACGGGCATGGACGAACATGCCCGGCAACAGGTCATGGCGCGGGTTGGGAAACACCGCGCGCAGCGTCACCGAGCCGGTGCCCTGGTCCACGGCCACTTCGGAGAACTCAAGGCGGCCGGTTTCGGGATAGCGGGTACCGTCTTCGAGCGCCAGGCTGACCTGGGCCGCGTTGACGCCGGCACTTTGCAGCGCACCATTGGCCAGCTCGCGCCGCAGGCGCAGCAGGGAGGCAGAGGGCTGGGTCACGTCGACGTAGATCGGGTCAAGCTGCTGCACCACCGACAGCGCGGTAGCCTGGCCGTTGGTAACCAGGGCACCTTCCGTCACATTCGAGCGCCCGATGCGCCCGGAAATCGGCGCCAGCACCTTGGTATAGCGCAGGTTGATCTCGGCCCGGTCCACCGCCGCCTGCGCCTGCAGCCAGGCGGCCCTGGCCTCGTCATACTGCTGCTTGCTGACCGCCTCGTCACCGACCAGGCGTCCGTACCGCTCTGCCAGCAGGCGGGTGGATTCCAGCGTCGCCCTGGCGCTCTTGTAGGTGGCCTCGTAGGTGGACGGGTCGATCTGGTAGAGCTGCTGGCCCTGCTTGACGTCGCTGCCCTCCTTGAACAGGCGGCGCAGGATGATGCCGTCCACCTGCGGCCTGACTTCGGCAATGCGAAACGCCGTGGTGCGCCCGGGCAGCTCGGTATCCAGTGTCAGCTGCTCGGTCTTGAGCGTGACCACGCTCACTTGCGGTGGCGGCGGGGCGGCGGCCTCTTTCTTGCCACCGCATCCGGCAAGCATTGACATGCCGATAGCCAGCGTGACCGGAACCCAGGCGCTGCAGCCGCGTGATCGTTGCATAGCGATGTCCTGCGTAGGAATCAAGCCGAGTCAAAATGTCGCCGGCAAACCGGTTGACCTACGCCAGAGCGGAACAGGCCGAGGTGACGCAAGCGCCATGCCCGCCATTGCGCCAGCGCCAGTTGCAGACGTAACCGGCAAAGTCTATCCCGACTCGAAGAAATGGTTCGGCCGATTATTGGCTACCCATATTTCAGGAACTTGCATCGCGATCCGACGTGAGCCGCGCAAGCCGGGGCGCGCGCCAACGCCCCGGCGCCCTGACAGAACACATGCCGGCACAGCGCATGGCTGCACAGCGAAGACCACGTGCGACCTGCTACCGATGGGTTCAAGCGCGTGGCGAGCTGAGTCGGGGCGCATCGCTTTACCGCGTTCTTCAGGACGTCAGGTCCTTGGCGCGGAGCCAGCTCAGCCACGCTTGATCTTCGATCTCGTATGAGCCTCGCGACTCTTTCCATACGATCTCGCGCTCACGAAGGGCGTCAATTGCATTCTGCACCGTCCCGGCGCTGACGCTCACGTGATGCGGCACCAGGGCCTTGTATGCGGACATTGCGCTCTCTCCGAAGGGAGAGAACTGACCATCCTTGCCAGCCATGACACGCACCACCGCCTGCTGCAGCGGGGACAACGAGGTGAAGTCGCTTTCAACGTCATGCCACAAGCGTTCCTGGACCAGCGTCGCGTCATCCTTGAGCCGGGTACTGAGGTTTGGCGATTCGTTCGCCAGTGCGATCGTGCCGATCAGGTGGCGCAGCATCTCCGGGCGATGCCCGACCATCACGAAGGCTTCGTAGACCGCCTCCGGCTCAAGCTGATTGCCGGTGGCGAGCGCCCGGTTCACGCTCCTGGTGAATTCGTCGGTGAAGTTTCGATCGAGCAGCGGGAACGGCGTCACCTGGGAGCCGTAGAACGGCATGCGCGAATTCATGACGAGGTGCGCGAGCTTGTCCCGGCTTGAGCCGGTGAAGACCAGCATGAGGTCCGGGGCCTTGCCCGACACGTTCATCGCGTCGCGCGCCGCCTTCAGGCCGAACATCGCCTCCACCCCCTTCTCCGTGGTCAGAGCATGCTGGGCTTCGTCAACGATCAGGAGAACCGGTTTGTCGGCAGCCTTGCGCAGCGCCTCAAGGGTCTGCGTAAGCGTGACGCCCGCTGGCAATCCCGTGGCGCCGAGATCCAACCCAAGGGTGCCCATCACGGTGACCCTGGTGAGGCCGACAGCCTTTGCAGCTTTGCTCACGACGCCGGCGTGATCGGCAATCTTGTGCTTGATGGCGTCGGCGATCAGCTCGCCGGGGTCATGCGCCTTGTTCGACCATAAGTCGACATACACCGTGACCCAGCCGCGCTGCCCGGCGGCCGGCACAAGATCCTCGCGCAGGAACGTGGACTTCCCGACCCGACGCGGTGCCGCCAGGAACAAGCCCGAGCGGGCATCCTGGATTCCCTCGCCGGCCAGGGCAGCGCAGAAACTAGCCGCCAGCGCGGGCCGGCGGAAGGTGTAACGTTCGGAGGCGGCGGACGGATCGGACATGGTGACTTCCGGGTGCGATTATCAGCATTTATCCTATCTGGATAAATTATCCTTGGCAAATAAATGATGATAAATGCCCAATAATGCACATCCTCAGCCGAGCTATTGCGGAAAGAGCGACATCTGCCCAGCCAGCAGCGTCTCGAAATCGTCGTCCAGGAACGGCAAAATCGCATCGGCAATTGGCTGCAACTGCTTGTTGACGTAGTGGCCATAGTCGACCGGCGCCGACCGGGTCTCAAGCGGCTCCGGCCCTGAAACAGTCATCACATAACTGATCCAGCCACCCTGCTGATACTGGCGCGGACGCCCCTGGCGCTCGTTATAGGCATCGGCAATACGGGCGGCGCGGACGTGCGGCGGCACGTTGCGCTGGTAGTCATCGAGCTTGCGGCGCAGCCGCTTGCGAAAGACCAGTTGCTCGTCGAGCTCGCCGGCCAGGGTGCGACGCACGATGTCCCGCACATAATCCGCGTACGGCTCGCGGTTGAAGATCTTTTCGTAAAGGGTCTGCTGGAAACGCTGGGCGAGCGGCGACCAGTCCGTGCGCACCGTCTCAAGCCCCTTGAACACCATCTCGACCTTCCCGTCAGGCAGTTCCACCTGGCCGGCATAGCGCTTCTTGCTGCCAAGGTCCGTGCCGCGGATGGTCGGCATCAGGAAGCGCCGGAAGTGCGTTTCGAACTGGAGTTCCAGCGCGCTTTCCAGTCCATAGGTCTGCCCGAGGTGATCGCGCCACCAGTCGTTGACGTAGGCGACCAGGCTGCGCCCGATCTGCTTGGCATCGGCTTCCGTTCGCGCGCGGCGCAGCCAGACGAATGTGGAATCCGTGTCGCCGTAGATCACCTCGTAGCCGCGGGCCTCGATCAGCGCGCGGGTCTGCCGCATGATCTCGTGCCCGCGCATGGTGATCGACGACGCCAGCCGCGCATCGAAGAACCGGCAGCCGCTGGACCCGAGCACGCCGTAGAACGCGTTCATGATGATCTTGAGCGCCTGGGACAGCGGCTTGTTCCGGTCGCGCTTGGCGGCCTCGCGGCCTTGCCAGACCCTGGCGACGATCGCCGGCAGGCAGTGCTTCGTCCGGGAAAACCGCGCACCGCGAAAGCCTGGCACCGAATCGGCATCGTCCGGATGCGCCAGGCCTTCGACCAGCCCGATCGGGTCGATCAGGAAGGTCCGGATGATCGACGGGTAGAGGCTCTTGTAGTCCAGCACCAGCACTGATTCGTAGAGCCCCGGCCGCGAGTCCATGACGAAGCCGCCGGGGCTGGCCTCGGGCGCCTTCTCGCCGAGGTTGGGGGCGACATAGCCCTGGCGGTGCATCAGCGGCATGTAGAGATGCGTGAAGGCGGCGACCGAGCCGCCGTTCCGGTCGGCGGGCAGGCCCGTGACCGTGGCGCGTTCCAGCAGGAAGGGCAACAGCTCCGTCTTTTCGAAGATCCGCGTCACCAGTTCGCAATCGCGCAGGTTATAGCGGGCCAGCGCCGGCTTGTCCTGCTCGAACATGCGGTCGATGGCGTCCATGCGGTCGTACGGGTTGTCGACCGCCTTGCCCTCGCCGAGCAGCGTCTGCGCCACCGATTCCAGGCTGAACGACGGGAAGCTCCACGTGGCGGAACGCAGCGCCTCGATGCCGTCGATGATCAACCGGCCTGGTGCGCTGGCGAAATAGTGCTGCTGGGCGTTGTGCTCGCGCCATTCCATCTCGGCTCCACCCCGGCCAAGGCGCAGTGGAACCTGGAACTTGCGTGCATGCTCCTGCAGCACGCGCAGGTCGAACTGGACCAGATTCCAGCCAATGATCGCGTCGGGATCATGGTCGGCCAGCCACTGGTTCAACTGCTCCAGCAACTCGGCCCGTGTGGCGCAGTATGCGAGCGAGAAATCGACGTCCACGGGCATTTGCGGCGCCGCGCCCAGCATGTAGACCTGGCGCTGGCCGCAGCCTTCGAGCGCAATCGAATAAAGTTCGCCGAACGCGTTGGTTTCGATATCGAGCGAGACCAGGCGCAGCGTGGGCCGGTAGGCCTCCGACGGCTTCATCTGGGCATTGCGCAGCGCGCCGCTGGGGTCCGGCCCACCGTCGAACCAGACCGGGGCGGTGATGAAACGCTCCATCAGGTAGCGTTCGGGCGGGCGGATATCGGCTTCGTAGACATCCACGCCGACGTCGCGCAATGAGCGGCTGAGGTGGATCAGTTGCCGATGCTGGCGGCAGTACAGGCCCAGTACGGGCCGGCGCTGGAAATCCTGGAGCTTGAGCGGGCGCAGATCGACATCGCGCTCGCGGCACAGCAGCGCCTCGGCGCGCTCGCGCTGCGACTCGGGGATAAACGCGACTGACGGCTGACAGGACAGGTGCAGGTGGCGCGGACCATCATCGGTCGCCAGCCAGAATTCGACTTCGGTGCCGGCCGGCGTATCGCGCCAATGTCGGGTCAGGATGAAACCCTGCTGAAGTGCCACGTTAGGAACATTGGGAAACGGCTACCGGTCGGGATTCTAGCGGATGGGGACGGGTGCGTGAGCCGCGCAGGCCACCCCGAGGCAGCTTCGGCTCACGCAAAGCGGTCGTGCAGGATCGCGGCGGTCAATTCGCGCTTCTTCCAGTACATATGGTGGATGCGCTCCTGCAATTTGCCCAGCACCATGGGGTCGAGGCTGCCATAGGTCAGCAGCACGGCAGGCTGCGAGCCGTCGCCTTCCTCATGTTCGAGGCTGTCGAACGGGGGAAACCCATACTTTTCCAGGAAGGCCGCGATTTCCTCGTCCGAGGTGCCAGGTTCGATGTTGCCAAGCAGCAAACGACTCATGATGGTCTCTCCCAGTCGATGGAGAAGCGGCCCTGCCCCAGCCCCCATTGAGGTTAGCGCCGAGACGCGCTATCTCAATTCTAGGATGGGCTTTTGCCCTGCCGTGCCGCCTCGATCGCGGCGATATCAATCTTTCTCATCGTCATCATCGCGTCGAATGCGCGCTTCGCCGCCGCGCGGTCGGGGTCGGTTATCGCCGCGCTGAGCGCGCGCGGGGTGATCTGCCATGACAGTCCCCACCGGTCCTTGCACCAGCCGCATTCGCTTTCCTGGCCGCCGTTGCCGACGATCGCATTCCACAAGCGGTCGGTTTCGGCCTGGTCGTCCGTCGCAATCTGAAAAGAGAAGGCCTCGTTGTGCTTGAAATGCGGGCCGCCGTTCAGCCCGAGGCAGGGAATGCCGGCGACGGTGAACTCGACCGTCAGCACATCGCCCTGCTTGCCGTCGGGATAGTCGCCTGGCGCGCGGTGGACGGCGCTGACAGCGCTGTCGGGGAATG
Organism: Cupriavidus sp. SK-4; assembly: GCF_000611125.1. NCBI lineage: Bacteria > Pseudomonadati > Pseudomonadota > Betaproteobacteria > Burkholderiales > Burkholderiaceae > Cupriavidus > Cupriavidus sp. SK-4. The sequence continues at coordinate 60,651 of NZ_JFJW01000002.1, read as the reverse complement.
TTTCGGCATAGAAGTTTGCGGCATCAAGGGCGTCGCGGTCGTACCACAAGCAGATCGTGTTCTTGCTTTGCATGATGTGTCTCCTGGAATGTCGAGCACCGGGGATCCGCCACCGGGGCTCCAATGTCTCATATTCCGGTGGCGGGCGCAGGCTGCGCAAGGTGTGGACTGAGGAGCCGCCGGCGGCCTCTGTCACATGGACTTGAAGGCGGCTCGCATGCAGGAGACAAAGTCATTGACGTGCGTGTCGCGCGGCGCCAGCTTCGCGCGCAGCATGTAGCTCCTGAACGGGATTTCCGGCTTGAACGGGATTGCCACGACGCCCGGGAACCTCATCGTCCGGCTGACGATGGGATTCACCAGGCTTACCCCCAGGCCTTCGCTGACCATCCTGCAGATCGTCGCCGCGAAGGGAGTTTCGAGCGCCATGATCCGGGCCCCGTCGCTGAACACGGCATCGATTGCGCGCCTTGACATGCTGCCGCCGGGCAGGGAAATGAACCGCTCGCCGGTCAGGTCCTCCGGAACGAGCCGCCTCTTCCTCGCCAGCCGGTGGCGTGCCGGCACCACACAAACCGCGCTTTCGGTGTGTATGACGGACGCCACGACCCCTGGCTTATCGGCAATGTTGGAGACGAAACCGATGTCGCAGTGCTGGGTGGCGATCCAGTTTGCGATGACGTGGGACTCGCTGGTGTCGACGGCAATGCGGACCAACGGGTACTTTTCGCTGAACATCCGCACCGCCAGCGGGAGCACGCTCAGCGATATCGACGCGGCAGCGGCCACACGCAGCGTTCCGACGCCGGCGTCGCGGATGGCCCGCGCGGATTCGCCCAGGCTCTCCAGCCCTACGAAGGCGCGCTCCACTTCCTTGAACAGCGCCTCGGCCCCTTTGGTGGCCACGACACGTCCGGGCAGCCTGTCGAACAACTCGAAGCCGAGCTCAGCTTCGAGCTTGCCGATGACACGGCTCACGTTGGGTTGGGACGTATGCAGCTGCTTTGCTGCGATTGTCATGGAGCCAGTCAGCATGACGGCCCTGAAGGTCTCGATCTGCTTGAAGTTCATGCCCGCAATGGTACCGCCTCTTCAGCACCCCCATATCAAAAATGCATGCGGGCGGCCAAAACTGTCATTTGACCGGTATGCCGGCGCCCTCCGATACTCAATTCACCACAGAACGTATCGGAAACCATGGAATCGAAAGTCAGCCGCCGGCTCAAGGAGCCGCTCGCAAAAGAAATCTGCGAGCACATTTACGGTCCGCGCCTTGCACGTGACTTCTCCAGGCAATTCGCCTACCTCAACGAGGTGAACCAGGCACACCTGCTGATGCTGCACAGGACCGGCCTGGTACCACCGGAGATCGCCAGGAAGCTGGCCAGCGGGCTGCTGCAGATGGAAAACGAAGGCCCTGGCGCGGTGGCCCTCGATCCTGCCAAGGAAGACCCCTATTTCAACTACGAAGCCAGGCTGATGACGGTGACCAGCCGGGACATCGGCGGGCGGCTGCACATGGCGCGCAGCAGGAACGACATTGCGGCCACCATTGACCGGCTACGCGCCCGCACCATCGTTCTCGACACCATCGAGGCGCTGGGCAGGCTGCGCAAGGTGGCGCTGCAGCGCGCCAGCGAATTCGCCGATGCCGTCATGCCGGGATACACGCACCTGCAGCCTGCGCAGCCGATCACCTTCGGCTTCTACCTGAGCGCCGTGTCCGAGGCCCTCGGCCGGGACATGGACCGGCTCCATGCGGCCTTGCCGCGGATCGACGCCATGCCGCTGGGTGCGGGAGCACTGGCCGGCACGCGTTTCCCGATCGACAGGCAAGTCACGGCGGACGGGCTTGGCTTTGGCTCGCTGGTGCACAACACTCTGGATGCGGTGGCGTCGCGCGACTTCGCCTGGGAGGCGATGTCCGCCATGGCCATCATCGCGCTGACGTGGGGCCGGGTCGCGCAGGACTTCTATGTGTGGTCCACGCCCGAGTTCGGCCTCCTTGCCTTCCCCGACCGGGTGGCTAGTACCTCGAGCATCATGCCGCAGAAGAAGAATCCCGCAGTGCTGGAGTACTTGCGTGGCAAGAGCGCCCATATCGTTGGCCTGTTGACGACGTCCCTGGTTACCGTCAAGGGAACGCATTTCACGCACACCGGTGACAGCAGCCGGGAGAGCATCCGCAGCTTCTGGGAGTGCAGCGAGGAAACCGCGCGTTGCCTGTCCCTGTTCGAACTGATCCTCGGCAGCGTGGAGCCGAGGCTGCCGAACATGCTGCAGCGCGTCAGCCTCGACTTTTCCGTGGCGACGGACCTGGCCGATGGGCTTGTGGCCGAGGCAGGACTGTCGTTCCGGGACGCTCACCACGTTGTGGGCGGACTGGTGCGCATGGCACTCGATTCCGGCCAATCCGCAGGCGAGCTGACCAGCGCCATGCTGGACCGTGCCGCGGTGGACGTGATCGGCCGGGCAATCGAATGGCCCGAGCACAAGCTGCGGCAGTACCTGGATCCCGTCGAGAGCATCAACGCGCGCGGCAACGGCGGTCCGGCGCCTTCGGAGGTCGCCCTCGCGATCCAGCGGCAACGCGGCCACGTTGACACTCTGCTGGCTTCGGTGAGGTCCACCCGAGCGCGCCTCGATGCAGCGCGCGATCGGTTGAAGCGTGACATCGCCGCATTGGCAGCCGTTTGATCCACCAACCATCCTTCTAACGCCAACGAACCATGAAGCTCATCGCCAAGTTCTTGATTGCGGCGCTTTCCGCTGCCTGCGTTGCCCCTGGCGCCTCCGCCGCGTACCCGGACAAGCAGATCCGCCTCATCGTCCCGTTCGCGGCGGGAGGCACCGTGAACCTCATTGGCCGTGTGCTGGCGCAACGTCTCTCGGAGACCCTGGGCCAGCAGGTCATTGTGGAGAACAAGCCCGGCGCGGGCGGCACGCTGGGGGCGGACGTGGTCGCCAAGTCGCCGGCCGACGGCTATACGCTCCTGCTCGCGTCATCAAGCCACCAGTCCATCCACCCGCTCATCTACAAGAAGCTGCCCTACGACGCGAACAAGGACTTTGTCCAGGTGGCGCTGTTCGCGGCCGTGCCAAATGTGCTCGTGGTTTCGAACAAGGTGCCGGCGAAGACCGTCAAGGAGTTCATCGCCTATTCCAGATCGGGCGGAAAGACACTGTTCATGGGCTCCGCCGGCAACGGCAGCGTCAACCAGATGGTCGGCGAACTGTTCCAGCACAAGACCGGAACCAGTTTCGAGCATGTGCCGTTCAAGGGCGCGGGCCCTGCGACAGTCGACCTCCTGTCGGGGCAGATCGACCTGATGTTCGTGAACCTGCCTAACGTCTTGCCGCACATCCAGAGCGGGAAAGTGCGCGCCCTCGCGGTCGCAAGCGCGCGCCGGGCCGCTTCGCTGCCGGAGGTGCCGACCATGGCGGAGGCCGGCGTCCCTGACTTCGTGGTCGACTCCTGGTCCGGCGTGCTGGCGCCGGCGGGAACGCCCAAGGCTGTGATCGACAAGCTTTCGCTCGAGATCAACAAGATCGCGAAAGAGAAGTCGACCGCCGACAGTCTCGCTGCCCAGGGTGCGATCCCGCTGCCCGGCGCCAGTGCCGACTATGCCAGGCTGGTGCGCTTCGAGACCCAGCGCTGGGGCGAGGTGATCAGCAAGGCGAACATTGCGCTGGACTGAGGCCGCAGGACTTCTCGCGTCTCACTGGGCTTCCGCCGCGCGCACGAACGCGTCGCGCGCAGTGATCCGCTTGACGTAGTCCTGGATGCACGGGCTCTCGCTGATGCGCGGCGCACCGAATCGCCCCGCCCATGCCAGCGAGGCACCGAGATAGACGTCCGCCGCGCTGAAGGTCGCGCCGAGCACGAAGGGGCCTGGAGTCAGGGCTTTCTCGATGGCGTCGATCACATCGTCATAGTCGCCCCAGCCGACTGCCTGCTTCGGCAGCGGCGCCTCTTTGCGCATCATGCGGTCAGTCAGCGCGGGTTCGAAGCAACTGCCGCAGAAGAACAGCCACCGCAGCACCGTGCCGCGCGCGGACGAGCCTGCGGGCGGCATCAACCCGGCCTGCGGAAAGGCATCCGCCAGCCAGGCGATGATCGCGCCGTTCTCGGTCAGGACCGTGCCGTCCTGCAAGACCAGCGTTGGAATCTTCCCCATCGGGTTTATCGCCAGGAACTCCGGCGCGCGGCTCTCGCCCTTGGTGAAATCGATGTGCTGCAGCTTGTACTCAGCCCCGACCTCCTCCAGCATCCAGCGCGCCACCGAGGCGCGGCTCTGGGGGTTGTAGTAGAGCGTCATGGTCATACCGTCCTCCTGCCGCGTTCGGCCGTAATGTTTCGACCGCAGCAGGATAGCATCCGCCGGCCGCCACAAACCGCTTCCGTTATGGAAGCCCTCACCCGGCCCGCGCAACCGCCCGCGCGAGCCGTGCGACGCCCTCCCCGATCTGCGCCAGGTTCGTGCTCGCGAACGACAGCCGGAATGCGGCGCGCTGGCGCTGCTCCACATAGAATCCGGCACCCGGGACGAACAGCACCTTTTCCGCGATCGCGTGCGGCAGCAGTGCGGCAGCATCGTCGATGCCATCCAGCGCGGCCCAAAGGAACATCCCTCCCGCCGGCGATGCGAAGCGGATGCGGTCGCCAAAGGCCTGGCTCAGCGCCGCCGCCAGCTGGTCGCGCTTGTCACGATAGGCCGCGACTTCGCGCGCGACCTGTGCCGGCAGCCGGCCCGCTTCCAGGTACTGCGCCGCGGCCAGCTGGATCCATGGCGGCGTGCACAGGTCGGATACCTGCTTGGCAATCACCGCGCGGCGCACGATCTCGGGCGCGGCGACCATCCAGCCGATCCGCAGGCCGGGGGCCAGCGTCTTCGACAGGCTGGCCAGGTGCACCAGCCACGGCCGCGCCTCGGGGACCGACGCGCACAGCGCCAGCAGCGAAGGCGGCGGTACGCCATCGAAGCTCAGCGCCCCGTAGGGATCGTCCTCGACCAGCACCACGCGGTGCCGCGCCACCAGCTTCAGCAGCTGCAGCCGGCGTGCGGGCGACAGCGTGGCGCCGGTGGGGTTGGCGAAGGTCGGCACCGTATAGATCAGCCGGGGGCGCAACGACGGGTCGGCCAGCATGGCTTCGAGTGCAGCCACGTCCATGCCGTCGTGATCAGACGGCACGCCGCGTATGTCGGCGCCGGCCAGCCGCAAGGCCTGCAGCGTCGCGGAATAGGTCGGCTCCTCGACCAGCACCACGCTGCCGGGCTCGACCAGCGCGCGCACGAGGAAATCGAAGCCCTGCTGCGAGCCGCTGGTCACGAGCAGTTCGTCCTGGGCCACGGGCGCGCCGCGCCCGGCCATCAACGACGCCAGCGCCTGGCGCAGCGCCGGCGCGCCTTCGGTGGCGCCGTACTGCAGGCATTCGGCGGGCCGCTCGCGCAGCACCGTCGCCGAGGCCGCGCCAATGCCTTCGACATCGAACAGCGCGGCGGACGGGTAGCCCCCGGCGAACGAGATCATCCCGGGGTCGGACAGGTACTTGAACAGTTCCCGGATCGGAGAGCCTGCCGGGTTGCGCAGCGCGGGGACAAAGGGATAAGCGGCGTCGGAAGTCATGAGCGGATGCAGAACGTGCTGGACATGGGCGTGCTTCAGTCCACCGAAGCACCGGACAGGCGAACGATCTCGCCCCACTTCTGGCGGTCCTTCTTCAACACGTCGGCAAATGCCTCCGGCGAACTGGGCGCCGGTTCCGCGCCCAGTTCGCGCATTTTCGCCTGCACGCCTGGCTCGTTGAGCACGCGCGTCAGGTCCTGGCTGATCTTCTGCGCCACCGCGGTGGGCACCCCACGCGGCGCAAGCAGGCCGAACCATGGGCTGGCATCAAAGCCGGGGACGGGGCCCGCGGCGGCGACCGTCGGCACGTTTGGAAGCGCCGACGAACGCGCCGGCGTGGTCACGGCCAGCGGCTTGAGCTTGCCCGAGCGGATAAACGGCAGCGACGCCGGCAGGTTGTCAAACATCACGTCGACGCTGCCGCCCATCAGGTCGGCGATGGCCGGGCTGCTGCCCTTGTAGGCGACGTGGCTCATCTCCGTGCCGGTCATGCGCTGGAACAGCTCGCCCGCGAGGTGCGTGGACGTGCCGTTTCCGGCCGACGCCATGTTGACGCGCTTGGGATTGGCTTTCAGGTAGGCGATGAACTCGGGCAGCGTCTGCACGCGCGCGCGTTCCGCAAACGCCGGCGACAGCACCACCACGTTGGGTACGCGCGCCACCATCGCGACCGGCGCGAAGTCGGCGTCGGCATCATAGGGCAGCTTCTTGTACAAGGCCGGGTTGATGCCGAACTCGCCCACCGAGCCCATCAGCAGGGTGTAGCCGTCCGCCGTGGACTTGGCGGCCGTGCCGGTGCCGACGATGCCGCCCGCGCCGGGGCGGTTGTCGACCACCACCGACTGCTTCCATTGCGTCGCCAGTTGCTCGCCGATCAGCCGGGCCACCATGTCGGTGGTTCCGCCCGGCGGGTACGGCACGATGATGCGTACCGGCTTGGCCGGGAACTCGAGCGTGCCGGCGATGCCGGGCATGGTCGCGCCGAATGCAAGGGTGCCGGCGGCGAGCGCGCTGAACAAGTGTTTCATGCAGTCTCCTGTCTACCTGATGGTTGTCGTTATGAGGTTGTCGTGATGACGATGCCGGGAGGAGGCGGCAACGCAAGGAGCGAATGATTTCTCATCAACTCCAAGCTTTCAAGCGAGATTTCCGTATAGGATGATGACCTAAAATCATCAACTCAGCCCTTCCCCGATGCGGCAACGACTCCCCAGCCTGTCCAGCCTGCGCGCCTTCGAGGCCGCCGCGCTGCACCTGAACCTGCGCCGCGCGGCGGCGGACCTGTTTATCACCGAGAGCGCGGTGTCGCGCCAGATTGCGTCGCTGGAAGCGTTGCTGGGCGTGCAGCTGTTCCACCGCGCCAACCAGCGCATCACGCTGACGGCGGCCGGCACGCTCTACAGCGGACAGGTGCGGGAGTTGCTGCGCAAGCTGCAGCGCGACACGCTCGACCTGATGGCGCACGAGGGCGCGGGCGGCACCGTCGAGCTGGCCTGCGTGCCCACGCTGGCGGTCGAGTGGCTGATTCCGCGGCTGCCGGCCTTCTATGCGCGCCATCCGGGGATCGTGGTCAATATCAGCGCGCAGTCAGACATCTTCCTGTTCGACGGCACGCCCTACGACGCAGCGATTCACTTTGGCGAGGCGGTCTATCCCGGCGCGCGTGCCGACCGGATGTTCGACGAAGAATCGGTGGCGGTCTGCCATCCGGACTTCTTCGAAGGCAGAAAGCGGATCAGCCCGCATGACATCGCCCGGTCGCCGCTGCTGCACCTCGCCACACGCATTCTCGGCTGGAAGCAATGGATGGAAGCGGCCGGCATCGACGACGTCAACGCCATGCGCGGTGCCCGCTTCGACCACCACTCCATGGTCATCGCCGCCGCACGCAACGGGCTGGGTGTTGGTCTGGTGCCGCGCTTCCTAGTGGGGGAATACCTGGCAAACCACCAGCTGGTCATGCCCGTCGCCCATTCGCAGCGCTCCACGAGCGCGTATCACCTGGTCTCGCCGGATACGCGGCCGATGAGTGAGGCGATGCAGCGGCTACGCGAGTGGCTGCTGGAAGCCGCGGGCGAGTTTGCGACAAGGCAGTCTGCGCCTGCGGACGATGCGGGCAAGTAGCAAGCCGACGCACGCCGCAACTCACACCACCATTTCCAGACCCGGCGTCGGCCGGCGTTCCAGCAATGCGGCCAGCCTGCGCAGCGCAGCCGATAACTGCGCGCGGTCCTCCACGCCACCGAGCGAGATACGGATAGCATTCGGCGCGTCGGGTCCCTCCCAGAAGGCGTCGGACGGCGTCACGCGCAGGTCCTCCGCCAGCGCGGCCCGGGTGAGCTGCTGCGCCGACCAGTGCTCGGGCAAGCGATGCCATGCGTGGATGGCGCTGGGCGGGAGCTGGCCGATCCCGCTCAGCCATCGGCTTGCCAGCGCGCATCTGGCCAACGCTTCGGTCCTGATGCCGTCGAGCAGCTGCATGGCCGAGCCATCGTGGATCCATTGGGTCGCCAGGGCGGCGGTCATCGGTGCCGCCATCAGGGCAAAGGCCCGCAGCGATGCCAGCAGATCGTCGCCGCGCCTGCCCTCCGGCAGCATGACATACGCGGTACGCAGGCCCGGGCTGAGCGTCTTGGACAGGGTCGAGACATAGTACGTGCGCTCGGGAGCGAAGCTGGACAGCGGCGGCGGCGCCGACGGCGTCAGCAGCCAGTAGGGATCATCCTCCAGCAAGGTGACATCACAGTGCGCCGCGGCCCTGGCAATAGCCTCCCTGCGTGAGGCCGGCATGGTGTGCGTAGTGGGATTCAGGGCTGTCGGATTGAGGTAGGCCAGCGTTGCACCGTCGGCGCGGGCCGCTTCGAGGGCGTCGGGGAGCATCCCGTCGGCATCGACCTGCGCGATGATCACGCGCCGCCCGAGCTGTGCCGCGGCCGCGCGAATGCCGGGGTAGGCCAGCGGCTCGCTCACGATCGCATCGCCCGGCCGGGTTCGGGCCAGAATCACGGCGGACAGCGCAGCCTGCGCGCCCGGGCACACCACCAGCCGTGCAGTGGCGACCTGGCCGAATATCTGTGCGAGCCAGAGGGTGCCGGCCGACCGGTCGGCAGCACTGCCGCCGCCGAGCTGGTAGGTCATCAGCAGGTGCGGGTCGCTGTGCAGCAGCACCTGCGACAGGCCGCGCCGCAACAGGTCCTGGAAATCCAGCCCCGCCGGTGGCGGCGGCACGTTCATGCTCATGTCGATCACCCGCGCCAGCTCCGCCCGCGGCGCGGCAATGAAAGTGCCGAGGGCCCCGCGGGCATCGATCAGATGGCGCCGCTTGGCCTCGTTGTAGGCACGCGTCACGGTAGTCAGGTCCACGCGGAGGGTCCTGGCCAGGCTGCGCTGTGGCGGCACGCGGTCGCCGGCTACCAGCCGGCCTTCGCCGATCGCCCGCTCGATAAAGTCCACGATCTGCAAGTAGCGCGCACCACCACCGATTGTGATCTCAAGATCCCATTTAGCACTGACATCGCTTCCTTGCATGGATTTCGTCCTGTAGATTTCTTCGATGTATGGGTTTTGTCTTGCATTAGCATGCCAGACATCACCGAGGGAATCCATACAAACCACGCCCGCGCGGGGCTGAGCCAGCACTTGAATCGGAGCGCGTGGCCGGGAGCCTTCGGTGATCCGTAACCAAGGTGTCCGAAATGCTCAAACCTATTGCCGGGCCGGCAGACAAGAATCGACAAGGCCCGCTCCCCCGCCCATCCCCCGGCCCGCAGCGCCGCCTTCCCACACTGTTGCTGAGCGCCTGCCTGAGCGCGCTGCTGAGCGGCTGCAACCTGGAACTGCTCAATCCCAAGGGCAGCATCGGGGAACAGGAAAAGTCACTGATCCTGATCTCCCTGTTCGTCATGCTGATGGTCGTCATCCCCGTGATCGTCCTGACCCTGTGGTTCGCGTGGCGCTACCGTGAAACCAATACGAGCGCCACCTATGCCCCCAAATGGGCGCACTCCACCAGGATCGAGGTCGTGGTCTGGGGCATCCCCTGTGTCATCGTGGCCTGCCTGGCCGTGCTGATCTGGGACTCGACGCACAAGCTCGATCCCTATCGGCCGCTGGAATCGCAGGTCAAGCCGATCCAGGTCGATGTGATCGCGCTGAACTGGAAATGGCTGTTCATTTATCCGGAATACGGCGTCGCATCGCTGAACCAGCTTGCGATCCCGGTCGGCACGCCGGTCAATTTCCGGCTGACCGCGGAATCGATGATGAACTCGTTCTTCATCCCGCAGCTCGGCAGCATGGTCTACGCCATGGCGGGCATGCAGACGCGCCTGCACCTGATCGCCGACACGCCGGGCGTCTATCTCGGGCAGTCCGCCGCCTACAGCGGCCCGGGTTTCTCGGACATGCATTTCAAGACCCTGGCCACCTCGCGCGAGGAGTTCGATGCCTGGATCCAGGCTGCCCGCGCTTCGTCCCAGGCGCTCGACCTCAAGACCTACCGCACGCTTGAACTGCCCAGCAGCAAGGACCCCGTGACGCTGTACGCCGCCGTCGCGCCGAAGCTGTTCGACCAGGTCGTCGACAAATACATGCTGGCAAACGGCCAGATCTGCCGCGCGGACACCCCGGAATCTCTGCAGGCCTTCCAGCGCGTCCCGTCGGCGCCCGCTGGCCGCATGGAGCAATAAGAATGCTTGGAAAACTCAACCTGGACGCCATCCCTCTCCATGAGCCGATCATCATGGGGACGCTGGCCGTCGTGATCGTGCTGGGCATCGCACTGATGGGCGCCATCACGTACTACGGCAAATGGAAATACCTGTGGAACGATTGGATCTGCTCCGTCGACCACAAGAAGGTCGGCGTGATGTACATCATCCTGGCGCTGGTGATGCTGCTGCGCGGCTTTGCCGACGCCATCATGATGCGCGCCCAGCAGGCGATCGCCTATGGCGATGCCGCGGGCTACCTGCCGCCGCACCATTACGACCAGATCTTCACGGCGCACGGCGTGATCATGATCTTCTTCGTCGCCACGCCGCTGGTGCTCGGCCTGATGAACGTGATCGTGCCGCTGCAGATCGGCGCGCGCGACGTCGCCTTCCCGTTCGTCAATTCGCTGAGCTTCTGGATGTCGGCGATGGGCGCGGTGCTGGTGATGATGTCGATGTTCGTCGGCGACTTCGCGGCGACCGGCTGGGTCGCCTACCCGCCGCTGTCCGAGCTCGGCTACAGCCCCACGCCAGGGGTTGACTACTACATCTGGTCACTGCAGATATCCGGGCTTGGCACCACGCTGACGGGCATCAACTTCATCGTCACGATCCTGCGCATGCGCGCGCCGGGCCTGAACCTGATGAAGATGCCGGTCTTCACCTGGACCGCGCTGATCACCAACATCCTAATCGTGGCGATCTTCCCGGTACTGACCGCCACGCTCGCCCTGCTCACCGCCGACCGCTACCTCGGCATGCATTTCTTCACCAATGAGCTGGGCGGCAACGCCATGATGTACGTGAATCTGATCTGGATCTGGGGCCACCCGGAGGTCTACGTGCTGATCCTGCCGGCGTTCGGCGCTTTCTCCGAGATCATCGCCACGTTCTCGCGCAAGCCCCTGTTCGGCTACAAGTCGATGGTGTACGCCACCTCCTCGATCGGCGTCCTGTCGTTCTTCGTCTGGCTGCACCACTTCTTCACCATGGGCTCGGGCGCGAACGTCAATGCCTTCTTCGGCATCATGACCTCGATCATCTCGATCCCGACCGGCGTGAAGCTGTTCAACTGGCTGTTCACCATGTACCGGGGCCGGATCCGCTTCCATACCTCGACCATGTGGACCATCGGCTTTATGGTGACGTTCGCGGTCGGCGGCATGACCGGCGTGCTGCTCGCCATCCCCGGGGCGGACTTCGTGCTGCACAACAGCCTGTTCCTGGTTGCGCATTTCCATAACGTGATCATCGGCGGCGTGCTCTTCGGCTGCCTGGCCGCAATCACTTTCTGGTTCCCGAAGGTGTTCGGCTTCAAGCTGAACGAGTTCTGGGGCAAGGTGTCGTTCTGGTGCTGGCTGACCGGCTTCTTCCTGGCCTTCATGCCGCTCTACGTGCTCGGCTTCAAGGGCATGACCCGCCGGATGAACCACTATGCCAACGTCGACTGGCACCCCTACCTGGTGGTGGCGCTGGTGGGTGCCTTCGTCATCGGCGCCGGCATCCTGGCGATGATCGTGCAGTTCGCGGTCAGTATCCGCGACCGCAAGCAGAACCAGGACCTGACCGGCGACCCGTGGGATGGCCGCAGCCTGGAATGGTCGACCGCCTCGCCCGCGCCGTTCTACAACTTCGCCCACGTGCCGCATATCACCTCGCTGGAACAGCACTGGGACGACAAGGAAGCCGGCCGCGCGTGGCGCCAGCCCGCGCGCTACGAGGACATCCACATGCCTCGCAACACCTCGGCAGGCTTCATCGTATCGGCGTTCGGTCTGCTGTGCTGCTTCGCGCTGGTCTGGCACATGTGGCTGGTGGCCGCCGTCGGCCTGGTCGGCGCCATCGCCACCTTCATCGTGCGCAGCTATGACCGAGACGTCGACTATTACGTGCCGGCCGCCGAAGTCGAGCGGATCGAGCGCGCGCGCTTTGCACAACTGCAGGAAGCTGCCTGACCATGACTCCGACTCTCTCCCCTACCCTGCACCATCCCGGGCACGAGGCGGCCCACGACGCGGCGCACCACCATCACGAAGCCGGCGCGCACACGCCGCTGGGGTTCTGGCTCTACCTGATGAGCGATTGCCTGATCTTCGCGGTGCTGTTCGCCACCTTCGGCGTGCTGTCCGGAAACANCGGAACCCCCGCCGGCGGCCCCGGCGGGCGGCAACTGTTCGAGCTGCCGTTCGTGTTCGCCGAAACCATGGTGCTGCTGCTGAGCAGCTATACCTTCGGCCTGGCCATGCTCCGACAGGGCGCCGACGACGCGCCGCGGATGATCCGCTGGCTGGCGGTGACCTTCGCGCTCGGCGCACTGTTCATCGCGATGGAGGTCTACGAGTTCGCGCACCTGCTGCACCAGGGCGCGGGTCCCGGTGTCAGCGCCTACCTGTCGGCCTTCTTCACCCTGGTCGGCACGCACGGGCTGCATGTCACGTCGGGCCTGCTGTGGCTTGCGGTGATGATCCACCAGATCAGGCATTTCGGGCTGGACGATATCGTGCGCCGGCGCCTGGCCTGCCTGAGCCTGTTCTGGCACTTCCTGGACCTGGTCTGGATCTGCGTCTTCACCTTCGTCTACCTGCGGGAGTTCGCATGAAATCGTCCCATCTTCATTCCGTCCATGCGGACGAACCATCCGTGCACGGCAGCGTGCGCAGCTACACCATCGGACTGCTGCTGTCGGTCGCGCTGACGATGGCGTCGTTTGCGGCCGTGATGACCGGATCCCTGCAGACGCAAATCGCGATCGCGCTGGTCGTCGGCCTTTGCGTCGCGCAACTGCTGGTGCAGCTGGTGTACTTCCTGCACCTGGGCACCGGTCCCGGCCAGCGCGGCAACACCGCCATCTTTGCCTGTACCGGCTTCCTGATCGTCATCGTCGTGGCCGGCTCGTTGTGGGTGATGCACAACGCCGATATCAACATGATGCCGACCGACATGTCCATCGAACGGGCACGGGCAAAAGATTAGTCCACCGAATCACTGAAATTGGTCGGTGCCTGCCATCTCAATGATTCAGTGAACCAGCGCTCGCGCGCAAGGAGGCTTTCCACCATGTATGTCTATGACGCCATTGACCAGAAGCTCGTCGACGAACGCGTCGTGCAGTTCGCCGACCAGACCCGCCGCTTCCTGAGCGGCCAGCTCACCGAGGATGAGTTCCGCGTGCTGCGGCTGCAGAACGGCCTCTATATCCAGCGCCATGCGCCCATGCTGCGCGTGGCGATTCCCTACGGCATGCTGGCCTCGCGGCAGTTGCGCAAGCTCGCGGAGATCGCGCGCCGCTGGGATCGCGGCTACGGGCATTTCAGCACGCGGCAGAACCTGCAGTTCAACTGGCCGCGGCTCGAGGATGCGCCTGCCATTCTCGCGGAGCTGGCCACGGTGCAGATGCACGCGATCCAGACCAGCGGCAACTGCATCCGCAATACCACCACCGACCACTTTGCCGGCATTGCGCCCGACGAACTGGTGAACCCGCTGGTGTGGTGCGAGATCGTCAGGCAATGGTCGATGCTGCATCCCGAGTTCGCCTTCCTGCCGCGCAAGTTCAAGATTGCCATCAGTGGCGCGCAGACGGACCGGGCCGCGGTCGGCGTCCATGACATCGGGCTGCAGGCGGTTGAACAGGACGGCCAGGCCGGCTTCAAGGTCTGGGTCGGCGGCGGCATGGGCCGCACGCCGATGGTGGGCAAGCTGATCAACCCCTTCGTCCCCTGGCAGGACCTGCTGACCTACCTGCAGGCCACGCTGCGCGTCTACAACCTGCACGGCCGCCGCGACAACAAGTACAAGGCGCGCATCAAGATCCTGGTGAAGGACCTGACCCCGGAAGTGTTCCGTGCGCAGGTGGACGAGCAGTGGCAACGCATCCGCGGGGGCCCGGACACCGTGTCCGAAGGCTTTGTCGCGTCCATTGCCGAGCGCTTCACGATCCCGCCGTATGAGCCCGCTGCCGCCGACGAGCCGGACGAGTCAGCCGAACTGGCCAAGATCGACCGCGCCTTCCGCCTCTGGCTGAAGAGCAATGTGCATCGGCACCGGGTGCCTGGCTACGCGGCCGTCACCGCATCGCTGAAAGCCGCGGGCCAGGCGCCCGGCGACATCACTGCCGAGCAGATGGAAATCATGGCCGACCTGGCCGAGCGCCACGGCTTCGGCGAGCTGCGCGTGTCGCATGAGCAGAACCTGATCCTTGCCGATGTCCGCCGCAGCGGCCTGCACGCCTTGTGGCAGGCGCTGGACGCCGCCGGGCTGGCCACGCCGAACGTGGGCCTGATCACCAACATCATCGCCTGCCCCGGGGGCGACTTCTGCTCGCTGGCCAATGCGGTCTCGATCCCTCTTGCGCAGGCCATCCAGGAGCGCTTCGACGACCTCGACCATGTGCACGACATCGGCGAGCTGGACCTGAACATTTCCGGCTGCATCAACTCCTGCGGCCACCACCATATCGGCCACATCGGCATCCTCGGCGTCGACAAGGCCGGCGAAGCCTGGTACCAGATCACCATCGGCGGCCGGCAGAACGGCGGCGACGGCCAGCGCCGCCCGGATGGCGTGGCGACCAGCGGCGCAGCCATCGGCCGCATCATCGGGCCGTCCTTTGCCCAGGAGCAGGTTCCGGATGTGGTGGAGCGGCTGATCGAGACCTATTTGCTGCATCGGGACAGCGAAGCCGAACGCTTTGTCGACGTGGTTGGCCGTATCGGCATCGAACCATTCCAGCGCGCGGTGTACCCGGACCCGGACAGCGGCGCGCGGCGAACTCGCCAGGAGGTGGTGAATGCCTGACCACGACCATGCCGCCGGGCAGGACCGGCACAACGTTATCCGTGACGGACAACTGGTCGCGGATAACTGGCTGGCTCACATCGGGGATGCGCAAGACGCCGACAACACCTGCCCGCCCGACGAGCCCGGCTACCTGGTGACACTGGAGAACTGGACCGCCCACCGCCAGCGGTATCGGCTGCGACAGTATCCGCTCGCGGTCTACCTGTCGCCGGACGCGGAGCCTCAGACCCTGCTGGAACCCGGTGCCACGGCCGTTGACCCGACCGGCATCGCGATGATTGCCATCGATTTCCCGGTCTACACGGATGGTCGTGGCTATTCGATCGCACAGCTGCTCCGGCACCAGCTAGGCTGGACCGGAGAGCTGCGCGCCGTGGGTGACGTGATGATCGATACCGTGCACTACCTGGCGCGTTGCGGTTTCAACAGCTTTGCGCTCAAGCCCGGACACGACCCGGCAGCGGCATTGCGCGCGCTGGCCACGTTCTCGTCGTCGTACCAGCGCAGCTATGGCCCCGCAAGCCGATAGCAAGCGCTGCCCGGCGCCGATACGAAAGATGCCCGTCCAGCCCTGCGCAAAGCCCGACAGCTTGTGGTCCGCTATCGCCGAACTTTCGGGCGAGCAGCTGCATACGATTATCGATATCGCGCAGCTCTCACCGAAAGCGACGACGGATATGGCTTCGTTCAGGGCGCGCCTTCTCGGTGTCTTCGGAAACGTCGCCGGTTTTGAAATCAAACCGCCTTCGGCATCCATGCTGCAAGAGCTCTGGGAAAGGTATCGCTCCACACTCTCCTCGTTCTAGCTGCGCGGATCGTTCGAAAGATCGGCCCGGCCTGGAGCGATGCCGCGCGCTCAAAAGTTGGCTTCGATGGCCATCCTGGCGCCCTCTGGCACCTCGTTCGGTATGACGCGGTGCGCAAGTATCGCGTAGCTCCGGGCAGCCGCCACTGCGGTGGGATTCACCAGCCGCTTCGGGCCGCCCAGCCACGCGAAATGATCTCTCCCGTCGTCGCTACGGAACCAGGCAAAGTCGCCGATGGCGTCAAGGCCGCGCTTCACCATCTTCAGCAGCGCCAGGGCTTCCTCGGAAACCCCCAAGTGCCGCCGTGTGTCATGAATGACCGTGGCCAGGTTGCGGAGCTTGTTGGTCGAGGTGGCCTCGCCGTTCGCCTGGTCGGGTAACAGTTCGACTACCAGAATCCCCCTGTGCGCGGTGATGCGTGCGTGCTGCATAGATCCTCCCAACGGTGGCTGTCGCCTTGCGACCCTACGCATTGACCAAGCAAGTTCTTGGCCAGACCATGTGAAAAGTGCAGCTTACCGCCCGTTTATGACATTACGCACCGGCATTGGGCTACGCGAGCGGCAGTTGAGCGCGGACGCCGGTGCGGGGCTAATGGTCCGGTGTTGGTACCGGCCCGGCACTTCCCGCGGACTGTTGGACCGCAGGCGACTCACGAGGCCCAATCGCACCTGCACAACCCGCCACTCCCATGGCAAGGCGCTGCCCTATCCTTGCTATTGGAGGCTCAGCGCGGCAATCCAGCCGACGGGCACAGGAATAGGCTGTTGGTCAATCCAGGCGGGAGGGCGGCATGCGCGCGTTGGTCTTCTGCTCTGTGCAGTTCCTGTTGGCGGTGACGTGGACCCTCTACGTGGCCTTCCTGCCGCAGCTGGCCGCACAGGCCGGCATTGCGCGCGGGCACGTCGCCTTGATCCTGCTGATGGACCAGTTGATCTTTGTCGCCATGGACTTCACGGTGGGCGTCGCGGCCGACCGTGTCGCCAACGCAATGCGCAGGCTGGGAGGCTGGATGCTGGGGCTGTCGGTCATCTCCGCCCTCGCATTCGTGCTGCTGCCCAGGGTAACTTCACCGGCGCTGCTGCTGGGCCTGACCGCGCTCTGGGCGGCCACCTCTTCGGCGTTGCGCGCGCCGCCCATGGTGATCATTGCCCGGCGATTGCCTGCGACCGCGTCGTCGTTCCTGGTGGGATGCTCGCTGCTCGGCGTCGGCCTTGCCGGAGCCGTGGCGCCGCTGCTGACCGCCCGGCTGCGCGATGCGTCGCCCATGCTGCCGTTCCTGGCCGCCAGCGCGGGCCTGGTGGTAGCCGTGGCAGCGCTGCGATGGATGGAATCCGGCCCGGCGCGCAACGATGCCGACGCCGTGCCCGCGCCGGCGGCCGGCGTTGCGCTCAAGCGCATCTGGCTGCTGTTTGCCGCGGTCTGGGTGCTTGCGCTCGGCTCCCAGATCCACACCACCGTCAACTCCGCGCCGGCCTACCTGCGCTATGTCACGGCTGCCGAGCTCGAGCACGTGACGCCGGTGTTCTGGATTGGCTTCGCGCTGGGCGCGCTGCTGCCCGCGACGTCGTTGCTGCGGCACTATCCGCCCTATACGCTGCTGTTGACCGCTGCGGCCCTTGGCGCGCTGTCGTTGTTCGGCTTCACCGTTGCGGGATCGCTCCAGGCCATCCTCGCCGTGCAGTGTCTTGCCGGCGGCCTGTGGGGAATCATGTTCGCGGCGACGGCCAATGCAGCGCTCGACGCCGGTCACGTCGGCCGCGAAGGGATGTACACCGGGCTCGTATTTGCCGCCCTGGCGGTTGCGGCGTTCATGCGCATTGCCCTGGTGTCATCGGGCGCCAGCAAGACCGCCATGCTGGCAAGCCTGCTGCCATGGCTGCCGGCCGTGGCCTGGAGTGCCGGTGCCTTGCTGCTGGCGGCTTTCCTGTCAGGAAACCTGACCTACCTGATGGCGCGCAGACAGGTGCTGCGCCAGCAGGTCGATTCCGGTTAGCGGGGCCTTCCCTTTCCTGGTCCGCTGATTACCTACCTGGAGAATTCGAGATGAAGATCGCTAGCGCAGTTTCCGCTCCGGTGGCCGGGGCGTTGATATGCCTGTGCATCAGCACCGCACACGCCGTCGGCATGCAGGTGTCGTCGACTTCGTACGCCGAGGGAGCCACGATCGCCACGCAGTATGCGCACGATGGCATTGGCGGCGACCAGAAGCCCTGCGGCGGCAAGGGCGTGTCGCCGCAGGTCTCATGGTCGAAGCTTCCCGCGGGCGCGAAGTCCGTCGCCATCCTGATGTATGACATGGACGGCGGCGCCGGTCTCGGGGTCTCGCATTGGGTCGCCTACAACATTGCCGCGAATCGCGGCCAGTTAAAGGAAGGCGAAGGCAAGGCGGACGGGCCCGGCATCACGGTCGGCAAGAACGTGCGTGGCGAGGCGGCGTACCGCGGTCCGTGCGCGCCAACCGGCGAGACGCCCCACCATTACGTCATCACGGTCATCGCGACGGATCTGGAGCCGAACCTGCCTGCGGGCATGACGCGCGAGGAACTGATGGCTGCGCTCAAGGGGCATGCCCTGGAGGCACAGAGCTTTGTCGGACGGTTTGGGCGCTGAAGGGCCGTTGATCGCAAGGCTGCGCCTAATCGGAAAACAAGCCGACGAACTGCTCGCGCAGCCACTGATTCGCCGGATCGCGATGATACCGGGCATGCCAGAACAGGTTGATCTGGATTTCCGGCAAGGCGAACGGATGCTTGACGTACCTGAGCCCGAAGTACTTGGCGCATCGCTCCGCAAACGTCCAGGTCACCGTGGCTACCAGGTCGGTGGTGGCAATGATGTCCGCCAGTGCGACGAAATGGGGGACACGCAGCCGGGTCTTCCGCTGCACGCCGTGCTGGGCGAGGATCTCGTCGACCCGGGCATGCCCCGTCCCCGCCGCCGTGACCACGATGTGCTCCGCCGCCTCGAAGTCGCGCATGCTGACCGTCTTCTTGTCCATGGCATGGCCGGGCCGGAACAGGCAGACGTATCGCTGGCGGAATAGCCGCCTTTGAAAGAACGCAGTGCCGAGTTCAGGAAGATGGCCAACCGCCAGGTCGATCTTTCCCTGGCTCATCTCCGCCGCCAGGTCCACTGCCGTATTGCGCACTGTCGTTACCGTGACGCCCGGGGCGCGGTCGCCAAGCGCGCCCATCAACGGCGGGATGAAGTGCACCTCCCCGATATCCGTCATGGCGATCCGGAATGCGCGCGCGCTGCGCAGCGGATCGAACGACACCTTGTGGCTGAGCGCCGCCTGCAGCGACTCCAGCGCATAGGCAACCGGTTCCGCCAGTTCCTCTGCAAGGGGTGTCGGCAGCATGCCCTTGCTGCTTCGCACGAACAGCGGGTCACCGAACAAGGTGCGCAGGCGGGCCAGCGCATTGCTGACCGCGGGCTGGCTGAGATTCAGGGTCTTCGCGGCGCCGGACACGGTGCCTTGCCGCAGCAGGTTATCGAACACGACCAGCAGGTTCAGATCGACGTCCTTGAGTTCCATGGTGCCGTCTCTTATTGATTTGGTGAATATTAACTATAGCCAGGATTCTATTGGTTAATTTTCCTCCGTGCACCATGATCCTTCCCAGACGAAGAGACATAGCCGGAGACAAGCATGGCAACCAACCCCCTGCAAGCCGGCCCGGTGTGGGCCGACGACAGCATCAGCCGCATCCCGTTCCGCGTGTATACGGATGCACAGCTATACCAGCGTGAACTCGAACGCTGCTTCTACCGCGGTCATTGGAACTACGTCGGGCTCGAGGCGGAAATCCCGAATCCCGGTGACTTCAAGCGCACCACGCTTGGCGAGCGTTCCGTGATCCTGGTGCGCGACCAGGACGGCGAGATCAACGTCGTCGAAAACGTGTGCGCCCATCGCGGCATGAAGTTCTGCCGGGAGCGCAGCGGCAACCGGAAGGATTTCCATTGCCCCTATCACCAGTGGAACTATGACCTGAAGGGCAACCTGCAAGGCGTGCCGCTGCGCCGCGGGGTCAAGCAGGACGGCAAGGTCAACGGCGGCATGCCCGCCGACTTCCGGCCGCAGGAGCACGGGCTCACGCAACTGAAGGTCGCGACGCGTGGTGGGGTCGTGTTCGCCTCGTTCGACCATGAGGTTCCCGGACTCGAGGAATACCTCGGGCCGGACATCCTCGGCTACTTCGACCGGCTCTTCAATGGCCGCAAGCTGAAGGTCCTCGGCTACAACAAGCAGCGCATTCCGGGCAACTGGAAGCTCATGCAGGAGAACATCAAGGACCCCTACCATCCCGGCCTGCTGCACACCTGGTTTGTCACGTTCGGCCTCTGGCGCGCCGACAACAAGTCACGCCTGGTGATGGATCCGCAATTCCGGCATGCCGCGATGGTGTCGACCCGCGGCCAGGGCGGCAAGAGCGACGTGACCTCCGGTGTGTCCAGCTTCAAGGACCAGATGGCGCTGCACGACGACCGGATTCTAGACATCGTCCACGAACCGTGGTGGGGAGAGCCGACCGCCGTGATGATGACGGTGTTCCCGAGCGTGATCTTCCAGCAGCAGGTCAACTCGGTGTCCACGCGCCATATCCAGCCCCATGGGCCGGATTCCTTCGATTTCGTCTGGACGCATTTCGGCTTCGAGGACGACACCGAGGAGATGACGCGGCGCCGCCTGCGCCAGGCCAATCTTTTCGGCCCCGCCGGCTTCGTGTCTGCCGACGACGGCGAGGCCATCGAATGCTCGCAGGAAGGCTTCTCCCAGAAGCCCTGGCATCGCGTGATCGCCGAACTGGGCGGCAAGACCGCTGAGAACACGGACCACATGGTGACCGAGACCCTGATCCGCGGCATGTACGCCTATTGGCGCAAGGTGATGGAGGTCTGACGCCGTGAACTTCACTGACTACTACGCCCTGCTCTCCCTGTTCGCCGACTACACCAGCGCCGTGGACAACGGCGACTGGGACCGCTGGCCGGAATTCTTCACCGAAGACTGCCTCTACCGGGTCCAGCCCCGCGAGAACCACGAGCGTGGCTTGCCGCTGGCAACGCTCTCGCTCGAAAGCAAGGGGATGCTCAAGGACCGCATCTACGGTATTCGCGAGACCCTGTTCCACGACCCCTATTACCAGCGCCACATCGTCGGCGCGCCGCTGATCAGGGAGGCCGACGGCGACAGGATCGTGGCCGAAACCAACTACGCGGTGCTGCGCACCAAGCCGGACCAGATGACCGATGTCTACAACGTAGGCCGCTACCTCGACACCATCGTCCGGACGCCGGCGGGCCTGCGCTTCGCCTCGCGCATCTGCGTATTCGATAGCGAGATGATCCCCAACTCGCTGATCTACCCCATCTAGCAGGAGTGATTCATGACCGAAACCTGGATCGAGGCAGCGCTGCTGTCCGACGTCCCGCAGGACGATGTCATCGCCGTGGCCGTGCAAGGCCAGGAGATCGCCTTGTACGGCGTGGACGGCGACGTCTATGCCACCGACAACATCTGCACCCATGGCCATGCGCGCCTGTGTGAAGGCTTCCTGGAGGGACATGAGATCGAGTGTCCGCTCCACCAGGGCAGGTTCGACATCCGCAACGGCGCTGCGAAGTGCGCCCCGCTGACCGAGAACATTCGTACCTACCCGGTGCGGATCGACGGCGACAAGGTGTACCTCGACCTCCGCTGAGAGGCCGCGTCACCAACCAGAGGAGACAGGCATGGATACCGAGCGCTCAGACACCGCGACTGCCCTATCGCCAACCGCCACCATCGCCATCATCGGCGCCGGACAGGCTGGCGGCTGGGCCGCCCAGACGCTGCGCAACGAGGGCTTCACCGGCCGGCTCGTGCTGATCGGCGACGAGGCCCATCCACCGCATGAGCGGCCGCCCCTGTCCAAGGCCGTGCTGGCCGGCGAGGCCGCGCCCGCCAGCACGTGGCTGCTCAAGCCCGACGCGTTCGCAGCGCTTGGGCTGGAGTGGTGGCTGGACACGCGAGTCACCCGCATAGACCGGGCCGCGAAGCGCCTGGAGATAGCCGATGGAGAGATGCTGTCTTACGACAGGCTGATCCTGTGCACCGGCGGCAGGGCCCGCGCGCTCAACCTTCCGGGCGTCGACACGGCTGCCGTGCATACATTGCGCACGATTGGCGATGCCCTGGCGCTGGCGCCGGCGTTGCGGCCCGAGCGCAGCATCGTGGTGATCGGCGGTGGCTGGATCGGCCTCGAGGTCGCGGCCACGGCGCGCCGCAAAGGTGCCGACGTGACCGTGCTCGAAGCCCAGAGCCGGCTGTGCGAGCGCACCGTGCCGCCGGAAGTCTCGGAACACCTGCTCGGGCTGCATGCCTCGCATGGCACCCGTGTCATGCTCGGCGCCAACATCACAGGCATCGCCCCCTGTACCGGCGGCCGGTCCGTCGTGACGCTGGCCGATGGCAGCACGCTGGCTTGCCACGCCATCGTTGCGGGTGTCGGTCTCGTGCCGAACGACGAGCTTGCCCGGGAAGCCGGGTTGGAGTGCGACGGCGGCGTGGTCGTCGACGCAAGTTGCCGCACGTCCGACCCCGACATCTTCGCCGCGGGCGACGTCGCGGTCACGCCCAACCCTTGGGCCGGCCGACGCCTGCGGCTGGAATCCTGGCAGAACGCCCAGGAACAGGGCATTGCCGCCGCGCGCGCGGCGCTCGGCCTTGCGGTCGACTATCAGCCGCTGCCGTGGTTCTGGTCAGACCAGTACGGCATGAACCTGCAGATCCATGGCATCCCCCTTCCCTCGCACCGCGTGGTCGCACGCGGCACGCCCGGCGCGGACAGCTTCGTGCTGTTCTACCTCGACGGCGATGTGGTCAAGGCCGCGCTAGGGTCCAACGCCGCGCGCGACCTGCGCTTCGCGCGCCGCCACATCGAGCAGTGCAAGCCGGTCGATGCCAGCCGCCTGGCCGACCCGAACGTGCCGATGTCCAGGCAGTAAGCCCAACCATAAGAACAGACCGACCGGAGACAAGCCCCCATGCAGCAAATCGACATCCACAAGCTGGCCGACAACGCCCGCTTCAACCGCTTCCATGCGCTCGTGCTGTTCTGGTGCGCACTCATCATCATCTTCGATGGCTATGACCTCGCGGTCGTGGGTATCGCGCTGCCTTCGATCATGAAGGACCTCGGCGTCGCCCCGACGCAGGCGGGGCTTATGGTCAGTTCCGCGCTGTTCGGCATGGTATTTGGCGCGATCTTCCTCGGCACCATGGCAGACCGGATCGGCCGCCGCTGGACCATCGCGATCTGCGTCGCCCTGTTCAGCGTCTTCACTGCCGCGGCCGGCCTGGTCAAGGACCCGCTGCTGTTCAGCATGGCCCGCTTCCTGGCCGGGCTTGGCATCGGCGGCGTGATGCCGAATGTGGTCGCGCAAATGACCGAGTACGCGCCGAAGAAGATCCGGGCGACCCTGGTCACCGTGATGTTCAGCGGCTATGCCGTCGGCGGGATCCTGGCGGCGCTGCTCGGCAAGAGCCTGATCGAGGCCTACGGCTGGCAGTCGGTCTTCCTGGCGGCCGGCCTGCCCGTGCTCCTCATTCCTGTCATCCTCAGGTCGCTCCCCGAATCGATGCCGTTCCTGCTGGCCAGGGGCGACCACGAAGCGTTGCGGCGCATCGTCTCCAGGCTGGCGCCAGAGCAACGGTGGTCGGCCACCGACTGCTTCGCAGTGCCGGCGCAGGACAAGGCCGCCAGCGCGCCGATCCGGCACCTGTTCCACGAGGGCCGTGGCTTCAGCACCATCATGTTCTGGATCGCGTTCTTCATGTGCCTGTTCATGGTGTATGCGCTCAGTTCATGGCTGACCAGGCTGATGGCGGGCGCCGGCTACAGCCTGGGTTCCGCGCTGACCTTCGTGCTGGTCCTCAATCTCGGCGCGATGATCGGCGCCGTGGGTGGCGGCTGGCTCGCCGACCGATACCACATCAAGTACGTGCTCGCCGCCATGTACGCGCTGGCCGCGGTCTCGATCACGCTGCTCGGCTTCAGGATGCCGACCGGGCTGCTGTTCGTCGTGGTGGGCCTGGCCGGTGCGTCGACGATCGGCACGCAGATCGTCGCCAATGCCTACACCGGGCAGTTCTACCCGACCGCGATCCGTTCCACCGGTCTTGGATGGGCCCTGGGCATCGGCCGCAGCGGGGCCATCCTCGCGCCTATCGTCATCGGGGTACTCGTCGCCATGGAACTCCCGCTGCAGCAGAACTTCATCGCGATCGCCATTCCGGCCGTGATTGGCATGGGCGCGGTCCTGCTGATCGATCACAGGCGGTCGGCATCGGTCCGCTACGGCGAAATGAGCGGGCTGCCGGCGTCGCCGGTCGGGCTGTCCATCGCGGACCGGAACTGATTCCCCAGGCCGGCGCGGCCCGGCGGGCTAACGCTCCGGGGGCAGACACCGGGCACGGCTAGAATGTAGTCATGGGAACCACGTCGGGATCACTTCCAGGCCCCGACCCCGGTTCAGTCAGAATCGAAGAGGTTGTCGCGATGAAGGCAAGAGCCTCGATCATTGCATTCGTATTGGTGACCCTGGCCACCCCGATGGCGCATGCGGGCGTGGCCGAGGACGCGCGCGGGTTCAAGCACGGCGTCAAGTCGGCTGGCAAGCAGGCCGGGCATGCGGTGCGCGACGGCGCGCATGCCATTGGCCGCGGCGCGAAGGCGGCCGGCCATGCGATTGCCGATACCACCAAACAGGGCTATCGCGCGACCAAGAAGGCCGTGAAGGGTCACGAGTAAGGACTTGTCCTGCGGAGCCGGATCCCTGCCGCGCTCCCTTACTCCCTTATACCCTCAAGCCGACTGGGATGGCATCCGCGGCACGAAGCAGCTGCGCTCGATCTCGCCACCCCGGGCCACCAGGGTGGTCGCCTCGGGAATCTCCTCCCATACCCCCTGCACCTCGATCAGCGGCTCGGACAGTACCAGGAAGGCATTGTCGCCGGCGGCGATGATGCGCGGATCGTCCGGGTAAAGCGCGCGCAATTGCCGGAACGAGGTGCTGTGGAACAGCGAGCGCGAGGCCGCCTCGCTCGAATAGCGCACCGCCACGATCTGCTGGCCGTCGGTCACGCAAACGGTCATGTTGAGCGGAAACTGCACGTCGTAGCGGTGGCCAACGTCCTCGATCAGGCCGGCCATCTGTTCCAGCGCGCCGCCCGGGTCGCGCTCCAGGCCGAAACTCAGGGCCAGGAAGAACATCACCTCGGAATCGGTCGATCCCTCGATCCAGCGGAACAGGTGCGGCGCCACAGCCATCATCAGGTCGCGCCGCAACAGCGGGTATTCGCGGATCAGGCCGTTGTGAACGAACAGCCAGCGGCCGAAGCGGAACGGATGGCAGTTGGTCTCCTGCGTCGGGGTGCCGGTGGCCGCGCGCACGTGGGCAACGAAAAGTGGCGCCCTCACCGCCCGCGCGGTCTCGCGCAGGTTGGTGTCGCTCCAGGCCGGATGCAGGCAGCGGTAGCGGAACGGCACCTCGGAGTGACGTCCGTACCACCCGACGCCGAATCCGTCCCCATTGGTCGTGGTATGACCCAGCCGCGAATTCAGGCTCTGGTCGATCAGCGAGTGTTCCGGCTGGAACAGCACCGTTTCCAGCGCAACGGACTTGCCCGAGTAAGCCAGCCAGCGGCACATGATGCTCCTCCTTGACTGGTGCGGCCCGGTGGCTTCCGGCCCACACTTCCAGTTGTAGGACGGCAACGCGCGAACGCAAAGCACGCGCAGGCTGTGACGCACCGGCTACCCTCAATCCTGAGCCAGTTCCACCTGGATACGGCGAGTTGGCGCCGCAAAGCAGCAATGGCTGTAGAATACGCGTCCTCCCCGATTCCAATGGTCACGGCGTCCGATATCGGCCCGCGCCGCACCGGTACCCTCACGAGCCTTGACAGCAGGCCCGATAGCGCACGCACAGCGTGCGCGCTGCTGTCGAAACGCGATTCACGAAGGAAACAGTAGTAAATGACAAGCGGCGCACAACGAACGGCAGCTAAAACACGAGAAGCAGGCGTAGTCAAGGACCTTGGCCAGACCAGCGCAGGGTCGACGGCGCAGCCTGATCCATCGACGGAAGCCGCCGCGCGTAGCCAGCAGTTGCGCGCCCTGATCCAGCTGGGCAGGCAGCGCGGCTACCTGACCCACGCGGATATCAGCGACCACCTGCCGGAGAACTTCACGGACACGGCGGCGATGGAGAGCATCGTCAGCACGTTCGCCGAGATGGGCGTGAAGATCTATGAGCAGACGCCCGATGCCGAGACGCTGCTCCTGAGCGATGGCCCGGTGGTGGCCTCGGACGACCAGGCCGATGAGGAGGCCGAGGTAGCGCTTGCGACCGTGGACTCCGAGTTCGGCCGGACCACCGACCCTGTGCGCATGTACATGCGCGAAATGAGCTCGGCAACGCTGCTCACTCGCAAGCAGGAAGTCGAGATCGCCAAGCGCATCGAGGAAGGCCTGAACAATATGGTTCATGCCATCTCGGCCTGCCCGTTCACCATCGCTGCGATTCTCGAGCTGTCGGGCAAGGTCGCCAGCAATGAAATCAGCATCGACGACCTGGTCGATGGCCTGAGCGACGAGAGTATCGCCGAAGCAGCCGTAGCGGCGGCAGCTGACGAGACCGACGACAGCGTCGATAGTGCCGACGAGGCCGATGACGATTCCGAAGACTCCGACGACGAAGGCTCGACCCAGCAAAGCAACGAAAAGGCCCTGGCCCAGCTGCGCGACGAATGCCTGAAGCGGTTCGCGCGCGTCACCGCGCAATTCGAGCTGATGTGCCAGGAAAGCGCCGCCAATGGCGCGGGCTCGGCAGCCTTCCTGTCCGCAAGGGATGCGGTGCGCGAAGAACTGCGCACGATCCGCTTTACCGCGAAAACCATCGAGCGCCTGTGCGCCAACGTCCAGGCCATGGTCGACGAGGTGCGCACGGTCGAGCGCCAGGTGGTCCAGCTGCTGGTCGAGCGCTGCGGCATGGAGCGTGAGGAGGTCATCGCCCGCTTCCCCGGCAATGAAACCAACCTGGCCTGGGGGCAGGAGCTGGTCGCCCAGTCCCGTCCGTACAGCGCGGCGGTCGCGCGGGCCCTGCCGGACCTTGAGGCGCATCAGCAAAAGCTGATCGACATCCAGGCCCGGGCGGCGCTGTCGCTGCCCGACCTGAAGGGCGTCAACCGCAAGATGCTGGCTGCCGAGCGGCAGATGCGCCAGGCCAAGCATGAGATGACGCAGGCCAACCTCCGGCTGGTGATCTCGATTGCCAAGAAGTACACGAACCGCGGGATGCTGTTCCTGGATCTGATCCAGGAAGGCAACATCGGCCTGATGAAGGCGGTCGACAAGTTCGAATACCGCCGCGGCTGGAAATTCTCCACCTACGCGACGTGGTGGGTGCGCCAGGCCGTGACGCGGGCGATCGCCGACCAGGCCCGCACCATCCGCGTCCCGGTGCACATGATCGAGCAGATCAACAAGCTCAATCGCCTGTCGCGCGAGATCATGCAGCAGACCGGCAAGGAGCCAGATCCGGCGGTGCTGGCCGAGCGCCTGGACATGACCGAAGACAAGGTCCGCTCGATCATGAAGATCGCGAAAGAGCCGGTCTCGATGGAAACCCCGGTTGGCGAGGATGGCGATACCAGCCTGGGCGACATGATTGCCGACTCGGACACGGCCACGCCCGCCGACGCCGCATTGCAGGCGGGCCTGCGTGCCGTCGTGCGCGAAATGCTCGACGAGCTCACGCCGCGCGAAGCCAAGGTGCTGCGGATGCGCTTTGGCATCGATATGTCCACCGATTACACGCTGGAAGAAGTCGGCAAGCAGTTCGATGTCACGCGCGAGCGGATCCGCCAGATTGAAAGCAAGGCGATGAAGAAGCTGAGGCATCCCAGCCGGGCAGACCAGCTGATCACCTACCTGCGTGACGCCTGATACCTGCCGGCAACAGCCGCCTGGCCGACTGACACAGAGCAGACAGGAGCTTTCGGATGACTGACTCGAACCTATCTTTCTTCGGCAGGGTCTCGCTTGCCATGGGCACCTTCTTCGCCATCCTTGGCAACCGCGAGCTCGCGGCCGGCGTCAGGCGCCTGCGTGACGGCGAGGGATTCGCCCCGGCGCCGGCGCCTGTATCGGCACCCGCACCCGCCCCGGTGGCGGAGGCTGCCACACCCGTGCTGAAGGAAGCCAGCCCGGTGGCTGCGCTGCAGTTGCTGGGACTGCTCCAGCGCGATGCACGCTTCATCGACTTTGTCGAGGAAGACATCGCACGCTATTCCGACACGGAGATCGGTGCCGCCGCGCGCCTGGTGCACGATGGCTGCCGCGGCGTGCTGCGCGAGCACTTCACCATTCGGCCGGTGCGCGAGGAAGCCGAGGGCAGCCGCGTCACGCTGGCCGACGGCTTCGATGCCACCGCCATCCGCCTGACCGGCAACGTGGTAGGCAGCGCGCCGTTCCATGGCAGCATCAGCCACCGCGGCTGGAAGGTCGAGGAAGTCCGCCTGCCGCGCGTGGCCGAACGCCATGACGCCACCGTGATTGCCCCCGCCGAGGTGGAGCTTTGATGAGCGAAGCACGCTATGCCATCGGCATCGACCTGGGCACCACCCATAGCGCGGTCTCCTACGTCGACCTGGCCGCCAGCGATGGCGAGAAGACCAGCCAGCGCGTCCTGCCCATCACGCAGCTGACCGCGCCGGGGGCCATCGAAGACCTGGACCTGCTGCCCTCCTTCCTGTACCTGCCGCACGCCAGCGAACTCGCCCCGGGCGACCTGGCGCTGCCGTGGAACGCCGCGCGCGACTTCGCGGTGGGCGAGCTGGCGCGCAGCCGCGGCGCGGCCACGCCGATCCGCCTAGTGTCGAGCGCGAAGAGCTGGCTGTGCCATCCCGGCGTCGACCGCCGCGCGCCGGTCCTGCCCAACGACGCACCGCCCGAGGTGACGCGCGTGTCGCCGCTGGAGGCTTCCGTGCGCTATCTCACGCACCTGCGTGAAGCCTGGGACCAGGCCCACCCCGAAGCGCCGTTTGGCGAGCAGGACGTCACCGTGACGATTCCCGCATCGTTCGACCCCGCCGCACGGGAGCTGACGGCCGAGGCGGCCGCCGCGGCCGGGTATGCCCGCATGACCCTGCTCGAGGAGCCCCAGGCCGCGCTCTACAGCTGGATCCAGAAAAGCGGCGGCCAATGGCGCAAGCAGGTCAAGGTCGGCGACATTATCCTCGTCGTCGATGTGGGTGGCGGCACCACCGACCTTTCGCTGATCGCCGTGATCGAGCGCGAAGGCAACCTTGAGCTGCATCGTATCGCGGTCGGCGACCATATCCTGCTCGGCGGCGACAACATGGACCTGGCGCTGGCCCACGTGGTGGCGCGCAAGCTGGCGGCCCAAGGCACGCAGGCCGATCCGTGGCAACTGCGCGCGCTGACCTATGCCTGCCGCGCGGCCAAGGAAACGCTGCTGACCGACCCGGCTACCGATACCGTGCCGCTGGTCGTGCCCAGCCGCGGCTCGAAGCTGATCGGCGGCTCGATCCGCACGGACCTGACCCGCGCCGAGCTGACCCAGACCATCCTGGAAGGCTTCTTCCCGCAAGTCGAGGCCTCGGCCTGCCCGGTGAGCCGGGCACGCGCGGGCCTGACGCAGCTTGGCCTGCCCTATGCGCAGGATGCGGCCATCACGCGGCACCTGGCCGCGTTCCTGGGCCGGCAGGTGGCGGCGCTGGCCGAAATCGAAGGCTTGCAGGGCGCACAGCCGGAAGGCGCGACCTTACTCCACCCGACCGCAGTCCTGTTCAATGGCGGCGTGTTCAAGTCCGGCCTGCTGGCGGACCGCATCCTGCAGACCCTCAACGGCTGGCTCGCCGCGGAAGGCGCGGCCCCTGCCCGCCTGCTTGACGGCGCCGAACTGGACCTGGCCGTGGCACGCGGCGCCGCCTATTACGGCTACGTGCGGCGCGGCAAGGGGGTGCGGATTCGTGGCGGCACCGCGCGCGCCTACTATATTGCCGTGGAATCGTCGATGCCCGCCGTGCCCGGCTTCGAACCGCCGATCCAGGCCCTGTGCGTGGCACCGTTCGGCATGGAGGAAGGCACCGAGGCCGCGCTGCCGCCGCAGGAATTCGGCCTGGTGGTGGGCGAACCCGTGCACTTCCGCTTCTTCGGCTCGTCGGTGCGCCGCCAGGACCAGGTCGGCACCCTGCTGGACTACTGGGGACCGGAAGAATTGCAGGAACTGGAAGAAATCCAGGCGACCCTGCCAGCCGAAGGCCGCACCGCAGGCGAAGTGGTACCGGTCAGGCTGCATGCGCGGGTGACCGAGGCCGGCACCCTGGAACTCGAAGCCGTACCCAGCGGCAGCGCTGAGCGCTGGAAGGTCGAGTTCGACGTGCGCGGCAGCGCCGATGCCTGAGCAAGCGGCCGGGCCGGCGACGAAGCAATACGTCGTCGGCATCGACCTCGGCACCAGCAACACGGTCGTCGCCTACGCGAAGGCCGGATCCGACGATATCCGCGTCTTCGATATCGACCAGCTGGTCAGCCCGGGCGAGGTCGCGGCCCGTCCCCTGCTGCCCTCGGTACGCTACCACGCGGCACCGGGCGAGCTCAGCGGCGACGACCTGCAATTGCCCTGGCAATCCGCCGCCAGCGCCGCCGCTCGCCGGACCGTGTTCGGCCGCCTGGCGGCCACGCTCGGCGCGCAAGTGCCCGGCCGGCTCGTAGCCAGCGCAAAAAGCTGGCTGTCGCATGCTTCGGTCGACCGCACCGCGGCCATCCTGCCATGGGGCGGGGACGACGATCTCGACAAGATCTCGCCGGTGGTCGCCAGCGCCAGCTACCTGGGCTATGTGTGCGCGGCATGGAACCACCGTTTTCCCGATGCCCGGCTCGAGGACCAGGACGTGGTCCTCACCGTGCCCGCCTCGTTCGACGAAGGCGCGCGCGCGCTGACGCTTGAGGCGGCGCGCCTGGCCGGGCTGCCCGCGCTGCGCCTGCTCGAAGAGCCGCAAGCCGCGCTCTACGACTGGCTGTTCCATCATCGCCAGAGCCTGGACACGGACCTGGCGCAAACCCGCCTGGTGCTGATCTGCGACGTGGGCGGCGGCACCACTGACCTCACCCTGATCCGGGTGGACATGCAGGACGGGCAGCCGCAGCTGACCCGCATCGGCGTGGGCAATCACCTGATGCTCGGTGGCGACAACATGGATCTTGGCCTGGCGCACCTGGTCGAGGCGCGCCTCGGGGCCGCGGGGGCCGCTCAGCCGCGGCTGTCGGCGGCCGGCCTGTCGCAGCTGGTCGCGCGCTGCCGCGCCGCCAAGGAACAGCTGCTCGGCGCGCAGGCGCCGGACTCGGTCGCGGTGACGCTGCTGGGCGCTGGCGCCAGGCTGATCGGCGGCGCACGCTCGGTGGAAGTGACGCGGCAGGAGGTCGAACAGCTTGTCGTCGACGGCTTCTTCCCCAAGGTGCCTGCCAGCGAAAGGCCGGGGCGCGCACGGGGAGCGATTGTCGAGTTCGGCCTGCCGTATGCGTCCGACCCCGCCGTGACCCGGCACGTTGCGGCGTTCCTGAGCCAGCACGCGGCGCAGTCGCAGGCGGCACTGGACGCACCACAGGCGCCGGCCGATGCCTTGCCGATGCCCGATACCCTGCTCCTCAACGGCGGCGTATTCAGGGCGCAGGCGCTGGCCGGCCGCATCGCCGACACGCTGGGCACGTGGCGCGGCGCGCCGCTGCAGGTCCTGCACAATGACAATCCCGACGTTGCCGTGGCCCGGGGCGCGGTCGCGTATGCCCGGGCCCGTGCCGGGCAGGCCCCGCGCATCGGCGGCGGCTCGCCGCGCAGCTACTTTCTGGTTCTCGATGATGGCGCGTCAGGGCAGCAAGGGATCTGCCTGCTGCCGCGCGGCACTGAGGAAGGCCACGAGATCCACCTCAGCGACCGCACCTTCGCCCTGCGGCTCGGCCATCCGGTGCAATTCCACCTGGCGTCCTCCGTCGCCGACACGGCCTATCAGCCCGGTCAGCTGACCGACCTGTCGACGGGCGACTTCGTCCGCCTGCCGCCGATCGCCACCGTGGTTCCGCCGCGCGGCGCCAGCGGCCCGCGGGAAACGCCGGTGCAGATCACCACCTCGCTGACCGAGGTCGGCACGCTCGAGGTCCACTGCATCGACATTGCGGATGCCTCGCAGCGTTGGCGCCTTGAATTCCAGTTGCGCGGCAATGACACCCAGGCGGCGGCACCGGCGCCCGATACGGCACACCCGTCGCTGCCCCAGGCCCTGGAGGCGATCGACCGCACCTTTGGCGCGCGCTCGCAGGACGTCGGCCCCAAGGAAGTCAAGCGGCTGCGTGCGCAGCTGGAACAGCTGCTGGGTGCGCGCGAGCAATGGGACAGCGCCCTGCTGCGCGAGCTGTTCGGCGCGTTCTGGGAGCGCGCCCGCCGCAGGCGGCGCACTGCCGACCATGAACGCCTGTGGCTGAACCTGGCCGGCTATTGCGTGCGCCCGGGGTTCGGCTATCCGCTCGACGAATGGCGCGTCGAGCAACTCTGGTCGCAGTACGACCAGGGCATCCAGTACGTCAACGAAAGCCAGAACTGGTCCGAGTGGTGGACGCTGTGGCGGCGCGCGGCAGGTGGGCTGGATGAAAGCGCGCAACTGCGCCTGCTGGAAGACATGGCCTTTTACCTGCAGCCACCCGGCAGCACCCGCTACAAGAAGCCCGCCGGGCCCGCCAGGGCCGGCTATGCCGATATGGTGCGCCTTGCCGGCTCGCTGGAGCGCATTCCCGCCGACGCCAAGATCGAGCTGGCCGAATGGCTGCTGGCCCGGCTGCGCAAGCCATCCGAAAACAGCCAGGGCTGGTGGGCCGTGGGCCGCATCGGCGCGCGCCGGCCGTTCTATGGCAGCGCACACAGCGTCGTGCCGGCCGGGACCGCCGCCCAATGGGTGGACGCGATCCTCGCCCTCGACTGGAAAAAGGTCGAGCCGGCCGCGTTCGCCGCCGTGCAGATCGCGCGCATGACCGGCGATCGCAGCCGGGACCTGCCTGACGAGATCCGGGCAACCGTGGTGCGCCGGCTGGAAGCCGCCAACGCGCCGCCAAGCTGGATCGCCATGGTGCGCGAAGTGGTGGAACTCAATACCGCGGACGAGGGACGGGTGTTTGGGGAGGCGCTGCCCGCCGGCCTCAAGCTGATCGCGGGGTAGCAGACCAGCGCGAAGCGACTGGCAGGCGCCTCTTTTATCACTTATCTGCGCCAGCCAGACCGATGATCTACGATGACGGTAGGCTCCTTGCCTGTCCCACTCGTGAAGCCATCAGCGCCCCGCCCACCCCTTCCAATCCTGGTTGCCACCATCGCGCTGGCCTTGCTCTGCTCGACCACCGCCGCGGACGACGCCCTCGCCCCACAGCGCGCCGACATGGTCAAGGAGATCGCCGCGGTCGCCGCAGGCGCCGCCGCCCAGAGCGGCAGGCATGCCATCGACCCGCGCGTCATGGCCGTGATGGGGCAAGTGCCTCGCCACGAGTTTGTGCCGGACGGGCAGAAGCCGTACGCCTATGAGAACCGGCCGCTGCCGATAGGCCATGGCCAGACCATTTCGCAGCCGTATATCGTCGCCCTGATGACCGACCTGATGATGGTCAAGCCTGGCGACACGGTGCTAGAGATCGGCACCGGCTCCGGCTACCAGGCCGCGGTGCTGACCGGGCTGGCGCGTGCGGTTTATACCATCGAGATCATCGAGCCACTGGGACGGCAGGCCTGCGACCGCCTGAAGCGGCTGGCCTACCGGCAGGTGGCGTGCAAGGTGGGCGACGGCTACTACGGCTGGGACGAGCACGCGCCCTATGACGCCATCGTCGTCACCGCGGCGGCCAGCCACGTGCCGCCGCCGCTGATCCGGCAACTGAAGCCAGGCGGACGCATGGTGATCCCGGTGGGCGCCCAGTTCCTGACCCAGTACCTGCTGCTGGTCGAAAAATCCGCGGACGGCACCGTTTCCACCAGGCAGATCCTGCCGGTCAGGTTCGTGCCGCTGGTTGGCAAGCACTGAGGCATCAGCCCTGCCAGCTGAAGCCATGCCCCGCCCCCCGCTGTTCGCCCTGGCCTTGCTCTCTGCCGCCGCGCTGGGCTACGAGATCCTGCTGATGCGGCTGCTTTCCATCATCCAGTGGCATCACTTCGCCTACATGATGATCAGCGTGGCACTGCTGGGCTATGGCGCGGCGGGTGCGCTGGTGGCACTGGCGCAGCGAACGCTGGTCCGCCATTTCGTGCCAGTGTTCGCGGGCGGGTCCCTGCTGTTCGGCGTCAGCGCGATGGCCTGCTTCGCCCTGGCCCAGCACGTGGCGTTCAATCCCCTGGAAATCCTGTGGGAGCCATCGCAGCCGCTGCGCCTGTTGCTGATCTACCTGCTGCTGTTCGTGCCGTTCTTTTGCGCCGCCACCAGTATCTGCCTGAGCTTTTCCCGCTTCACCGAGCAGGTTCCCCGCATCTACAGCTTCGACATCCTTGGCGCCGGGCTGGGCTGCCTGGGCATCATCGTGGCGCTGTTCGCGCTGCATCCGGTCGATGCGCTGCGGCTGGTCGGCACGGCGGGCATGGCGGCGGCGGCGCTGGCATGCGTGGAATGCCGCTGGCATCGGCCCTGGCTGCCGGCGCTGCTGCTGTTGGCGGCAATCGTTCCGGCCGGCGTGCCAGGTGACTGGATTGCGCTGCGGCCGTCCGAGTACAAGGAGCTGAGCCAGGCCCTGCGCATCGGCAACGCGCGCGTGGTGGCGCAGCGCTCAAGTCCGCTCGGCCTGGTCACGGTGGTCGAGAGCCCCTCGATCCCGTTGCGGCATGCGCCCGGGCTGAGCCTGAATGCCAGCCAGGAGCCGCCAGCACAACTGGCCGTGTTTACCGATGGCGACGGGCTCAGTGCGCTCAACCGCCATGACGGCCGGCGCGAACCGCTGGCCTACCTGGGCGACCTCACCTCTGCCCTGCCTTACCACTTGCTGCGGAATCCGAAGGTGCTGGTGCTGGGCAGCGGTGCGGGTGCGGACGTCTTGCAGGCGGTCTACCACCAGGCCAGTGCGGTCGATGCCGTGGAACTGAATCCGCAGGTGATCGACCTGGTGCAGGGCCGCTTCGCTGCGTTTTCCGGCAAGCCGTACAGTGCGGCCGGCGTGCGTGTCTTTGCCGGCGAGGCGCGCGGATTCCTGGCGGCCAGCACGGCACGCTACGACCTCATCCAGGTGGCCCTGCTGGATTCATTCAGCACGTCATCGGCCGGACTGTACGCGCTCTCCGAGAGCTATCTCTATACCGTGGAGGCCTTCCAGGGCTACCTGCGCCATCTTCGGCCCGGCGGCCTGCTTGCGATCACGCGCTGGGTCACGCTGCCGCCCCGTGACATACCCAAACTGTTCGCCACCGCCGTCGCCGCCATGGAAGGCGCGGGCGTGCCCGATCCGTCCCGGCGGCTGGCACTGGTCCGTGGCTGGAAGACGGCCACGCTGGTCGTCAAGAACGGGGAATTCAGTGCCGCGGACCTTGCCGCCCTCGCCGAGTTCTGCCGCGCCCGTTCCTTCGACGTCGAATACTTTCCCGGCATCCAGCCCGGCCAGGCGAATCGCTACAACGTGCTGGACCGGCCCTACTTCTTCGACGCCGCGCAGGCCCTGCTCGGCCCCGAACGCGATCGGTTCCTGTCCCGCTACAAGTTCGACGTGCGGCCCGCCACCGACGACAGGCCGTACTTCTTCCACTTCTTCAAATGGCGCACGCTGCCTGAACTGCTGTCGCTCAAGGCGCAAGGTGGACTGCCCTTGCTGGAATGGGGCTATCCGGTGCTGGTGGCCACGCTGCTGCAGGCCACCGCCCTGGCCTTGCTGCTGATCGTGGTCCCGCTCTGGATCCTGCGGCGGCGCCCCCGGCCGCAGCCCGCCGCGGGGCCTGGCGGCAATGGCGCAGCCGTGCGGCGCTTGCCCGAATGGCGAGCCGGCTTCTACTTCCTGGCGGTCGGCCTCGGCTTCATGTTCGTGGAGATCGCCTTTATCCAGAAATTCATCCTGTTCCTGAGTCACCCGCTCTATGCGGTCGCGGTGGTGCTGTGCGCCTTTCTCTGCTTTGCGGGACTAGGGAGCCGATACGCCCAGCGCATGCCCGCGCGCGCTGGCGATGACCGCGGCAGGCGGCAGGCGGCGCTGGCCGTCAGCGGCATCTGCGTGGCCGCGCTGGTCTACCTGGTGGCGCTGCCGACGGTCTTCAGGCTGCTGATCGGGTTGCCGGACCCGGCCAGGATAGGCGTCTCGGTGCTGCTGATCGCGCCGCTGGCGTTCCTGATGGGGATGCCGTTCCCGCTCGGCCTGGCCCGGGTCGCGGCCCGCGACGAAACGCTGGTGCCCTGGGCATGGGGCATCAATGCCTGCGCCTCGGTGGTGGCGGCAGTCCTTGCCACGCTGGTCGCGATCCACGTCGGATTCACCGCCGTGGTGCTGCTGGCGCTGCTCCTGTACGCTGCCGCCGCGCTTTCGTGCCCGTGAACCGGGGCCGGGATCGATCCTGCATGCCATTGCTGCGGGTCACCCCATGCTAGGATGAATGCCCGCCCGGCAGCCGCCCAGCAGACAGACGCCCAATCGGCCCATGACCACCCTCTACACGACCCTCGGCGTGCAACCGGACGCCACCCTGGACGAGATCAAGCGCGCCTACCGCCGCGCCGCGATGAAGTGGCACCCCGACCGCAACCTTGGCCGCGAGTCTGAGGCGCATGCGGCATTCCAGGAAATCCGCGACGCCTACACCATTCTTTCGGATGCCGGGCAGCGCCAGATCTACGACGAGGTATTCGAGCGGGAGATGCGGCGCTGGCAGGCCGAGCGCGAGGCCCAGGAAGAGCAGGAGCGCGAGGCGCAACGCGAGAGCCAGCGCATCGCGCAGGAACACTACGAGAAAATGCTCGGTATCGCGATGCGCTTTGCCGACGACGGCCACAACCGCGACGTCATCTTCGGCGTGCTGCTTGGCCGGGACTGCGACGCGGAACTGGCGGCCCGCATCGCGGACAGCATATGGGCCCTGCAGGAGTCGCGGCGTGCAAGTGCGCGGGCCGCGCACACGCAGGACACCGAGACCGCGCAGGCGCCCACCGGGGCGGGAGCTTCAAACCCCGACGAGCGGCCCAGGCGTCACGCCGGCGCCTTCGATTCGTTCTGGCACGGCTTGTTCGGCATCCGCTCGTAGCGGGGAGCTTTCAGGGCTGCCCCTCTGGCGCGCAAGCCGATAACAAAAGCACTAGATGTCGGGTGCGACCAGGAGCCCGCTTTTCACTGTGTGGATCAGCGCAAGGCGATCTTCGACAGCCTTGCGCAGGACTTCGCGTCCCCTGAATGGATCCGTCAGGTAGCTGGCGTACTGGCTTGACCGAATCTGCACCTTGAGATGCATCGTCGTCGGCCCGCTCTCCGGCCATGTCACCAGGAACGCCGGATGGCTGTCCGCGCACTCAACGAACGCAGCGTCAGGGGACGGAAAACAGGAGTCAGCGCCCTGGGCAAGGAACTGGAGATCCTTGTCCTTGAACTCGTAGGTTGCCATTGCCTTCTCCCATCGCTCGCAAGGCGGGCCCTCAGTGAATCTGCATCCCGCGCATGGCATGAATCCGGCCATGATGCTGCGTCAACGCCTCATACTGGCGCTGAAGCGCCGCGCTGGCCTCTGGTGGCAGCGGCTTCATCATGACGGACTGATACTCGCGCCTGGCGGCATCTTCTTCGTGCTCGCACATTCCCAGCACGGCGTCGTCGTTGTTCGGCGACAGCATGTGGCGGAATGCCATCCAGCGGCGGAACAGCATGCCATTCATGCTGCCCCGGTCTGCTGGCGCGCCGCCCATGGCGCTGACCATCGACTGCAATTCCTTCACCGACGCCCGGTACGATTCCGCGGTGCTGGTCAGGATGTCGCGCAGCGCTGCATCGCGCACTTCGCTGGCTCCGCTCATGCAGGCCAGTTCGCTGTCCTTGCCAGCCTCGATCAGCTGGTTCAGCGCCAAGACAGTTTGTTGCTGGTTGTTGCCCATGGAATTCTCCCAACTTGCATGCCAGCGACGCGCACCCTCGGCGCAAATCGCCAGGTCTCGCCAACGGACGGACCGCCACGGCGCAACCGGCCGTGAGGGGATCGTCGGAGACGCCATCAACATGAATCAGCCGGTTCGCGCCGGGCCCCATCTGCCTGCCTGTTCAGAGGCAAGGCGTGATTCCATGATAGGAGATGGCCGAACCCCGCTTCAGCCCTTGCCCAGGATTGCCATTGCCTTGTTCGCATCGTCGAGCGAGTCCACCGACACGTACGCGACAAACTGTACCCCAATGACGGAGGCAGAGAATCCGCGCAGGTTGATTCCGCCTTGCGCAAGCTTGCGGGTCAGTTCCGCCACGATGCCCGGCCGGTCCCCGCCCGTGATTCGCACCGAATGCAGGCTGTGCGTGACATTGAAGCCAACCTGGGCAGCTGCACGGATTTCCCTGTCATTCTGCAGCGGTGTCACGAACACGACACCCTTGCCGGGGTCCTCCGGCGTGCGGCGCGCAATCGCGAATTGCAGGTCCGCCCCGGCATCGCGCAAGGTCTCCAGTACCTCCGCGAGGCCGCCGGGCCGGTCCGGTATGGTTGCCGCCCACACGTCCACGCGTTCCACGAGAAGATCGTTGGTCATTGCTCATTCTCCAATGCCCCCCACTATGAATCTAGCGTATGGCGGCCCGCAGGCAAGCTCTGGGCTCGGCCGGCAGCGGCAGGCCGATTTCCTGGCAACTGCCCGTGCCCGGACTTAATATGGACTAGTCGTTTCAGGCAGCTATCGCGAGATAGTGGTACCAACACTACCTGGGTGGATGCCATGGAAAGTGAAGGGGAATCGTCATGTCTGAAGGCAAATCGCCACGCCATGCTGCACAGCAGGAATTGGCCGATGTGTCCGAGGCCGAAATCGCGGTCCATTGGCCCGAGGAGGACTATGTCCCGCCAGCCGGCCAGTTCATTGCGCAGGCCAATTTGACCGATCCTCGCATTTTCGAGCGCTTCTCCCTCGATCGTTTCCCCGAGTGCTTCAAGGAATTCGCAGACCTGCTGGACTGGTACAAATACTGGGAAACGACCGTGGATACCAGCGACCCGCCTTTCTGGCGCTGGTTCGTCGGCGGCAGGGGCCCCCCCCCCCCCCACAACTGCGTGGATCGCCACCTCGCCGCGTACAGGAACAAGACCGCGATTCATTTCGTGCCCGAGCCGGAACATGAGGCGGTGCATCACCTCACCTACCAGGAGCTCTTTGTTCGCGTCAATGAGCTGGCCGTCCTGCTGCGCGAGTTCTGCGGCCTGAATGCCGGCGACCGCGTCACGCTGCATATGCCCATGGTGGCCGAGCTGCCCATCACCATGCTCGCATGCGCGCGCATCGGCGTGATTCATTCGCAGGTATTCAGCGGCTTCAGCGGCAAGGCCTGCGCCGAGCGCATCGCGGACTCCGAGAGCCGGCTGCTGATCACCATGGACGCCTATTACCGCGGCGGTGAATTGCTCGATCACAAGGAAAAGGCCGACATCGCCGTGGCAGAAGCCGCCAGCGCCGGTCAGCAGGTCGAGAAGGTCCTGATCTGGCAGCGCTACCCGGGCAAGTATTCCAGTGCCGCCCTACTGGTGAAGGGCCGCGATGTCATTCTCAATGACGTGCTCGCCGGGTTCCGCGGCAGGCGTGTCGAGCCCGAGCCGATGCCGGCGGAGGCACCACTGTTCCTGATGTACACGAGCGGCACCACGGGCCGGCCCAAGGGCTGCCAGCATTCCACCGGCGGCTACCTGTCCTACGTGGCGTGGACCTCGAAGTACATCCAGGATATCCACCCCGAGGACGTCTACTGGTGCATGGCCGATATTGGCTGGATCACCGGGCATTCCTACATCGTCTATGGCCCGCTCGCGCTTGCCGCTTCGTCCGTCGTCTATGAAGGCGTGCCGACCTGGCCCGACGCCGGCCGGCCCTGGCGTATTGCGGAAAGCCTTGGCGTCAATATCTTCCACACCTCGCCCACCGCAATCCGCGCGCTGCGGCGCAACGGGCCCGACGAGCCGGCGAAGTACAACTACCATTTCAAGCACATGACCACGGTGGGCGAGCCGATCGAGCCCGAAGTCTGGAAGTGGTACCACCGTGAAGTCGGCAAGGGCGAGGCGGTCATCGTCGACACCTGGTGGCAAACCGAGAATGGCGGCTTCCTCTGCAGCACGCTGCCGGGCATCCACCCGATGAAGCCCGGCAGCACGGGCCCGGGGATTCCGGGCATTCATCCGGTGATCTTTGACGAGGAAGGCAAGGAGATCCCGGCCGGCTCGGGCAAGGCGGGCAATATCTGCATCCGCAATCCCTGGCCGGGCATATTCCAGACCGTCTGGAAGGATCCGGACCGCTACGTGCGCCAGTACTATGCGCGCTATTGCAAGAATCCCGACAGCAAGGACTGGCGCGACTGGCCGTATATGGCGGGCGATGGCGCAATGCAGGCGGCGGACGGCTACTTTCGCATCCTTGGCCGCATCGACGATGTGATCAACGTTTCCGGCCATCGCCTCGGCACCAAGGAGATCGAATCGGCAGCACTGCTGGTGTCCGAGGTCGCCGAGGCGGCGGTGGTGCCGGTGGCCGACGAGGTCAAGGGCAAGGTGCCTGATCTCTATGTGTCGCTCAAGCCGGGACTGTCGCCATCCACGAAGATCGCGAACAAGGTCTCGGCCTCGGTGGTATCCCAGATTGGCGCAATTGCGCGTCCGCATCGGGTCGTGATTGTTCCCGACATGCCCAAGACACGCTCGGGCAAGATCATGCGCCGCGTGCTGGCAGCGATCTCCAACCAGCAGGATCCTGGCGACGTGTCCACGCTTGCCAATCCGGAGGTCGTCGAGAAGATCAGGGAGCTGGCGCCATAGGACGGCACGCCTCCCGGCGGCTCCCGGCAGGCCGCTCACTTCCGCTCATCGGCCCCCCCGGCCCCGAGCGCCTCAAGCAGCGGCCGCAAGGCATCGAGTTCCGCGCCGAAGCCGCTCCAGTCCCCCGCCTTCAGGCGCTCGATGGCGCGGTCATAGTGCGCGAGTGCCTCGCGGGCGCGGGCGTTCGCTGCGCCCTGCGCCGGTAGCGCCGCCGGGGCGGATTCCTTGAAGAGCGCCGCAAGGGCCGCGCCCAGGGTGTCCTCCATGACCACGCGATCGCCATAGGCGGCGATCACCCGCTTGAGTTCGGGCAACTGGCCGGACTCCGCGCGCAGGTAGAGCGGCGAGACATAGAGGATGGAGTTCTCGATCGGCACGACCTGTAGATGGCCGCGGATGACGCGCGAGCCCATCTGGTTCCACAGGGAAATCTGCTGCGAGATCTCGGTATTCTGCTGGATGCGCGCCTCGATCTGGAACGGCCCGTAGACCAGCTTTTCCTTGGGGAAGGTGTAGGCGACGAGCTTGCCGTAGTTGGGAGGATCGGAGCGCGCCGCCAGCCAGGCGATCATGTTCTCGCGCTGGCTCGGCACCATCGGCAGCATCAGGACGAACTCGGCGCGCGCTTCGTCCGGCAGCCGCAGGATCATGTAGTAGGGCATCATCCGCGCGGCGGGCGTGTTCCCGGTGCTCATGCCTGTCAGCTGGCGTGGGAACTCCCACAGATCCTCGCGGTTATAGAAGACTTCCGCCGCTTCCATGTGGTAGGCGCGGTAGATCCGCACCTGGATCAGGAAAAGGTCTTCAGGGTAGCGGATATGCCGCTGCAGGTCCTGCGGCATGGCGCCCAGCGGCCTGAACACGCCCGGGAAGATGCGCTGGTACACCTGCAGGATCGGATCGGCCGGGTCGCTGATGTAGAAGTCGACCGTGCCGTTGTATGCATCGATCACTACCTTGGCTGCGTTGCGGATGTAGTTGTGGCCGTTGCCGGTGCCAGGCTGCGAATAAGGGAACCAGCGGCTGGTGGTGTAGGCGTCCTGGATCCAGTAAAGGCGCCCTTCACTCACGACCACATAGGGGTCATGGTCGAGGATCAGGAACGGGGCAAGCGTGCGCACGCGGTCCCGGATGTTGCGATGGAGCAGGATGCGGCTTTCCTGCGTGATGTAGCCGCTCAGCAGGATATTGGGATCGCCGAGCTCCCAGGCGAACAGCGCCCGGCGCGCGATGCCGCCGATGTCGATGCCGTCGCGCCCGCGGTAGGCCGTATAGACGTTGTCCTTGCCCTTGGGGTAGTCGAACTCGGGCACGCTGCCTTTGACGATGACATAGCCTTTGCCGCCTTCACCGAAATAGAGGCGCGGCTCCTGGATGACCGGGCCGCCGTCGGCGAGCGGAGGAATGTCATGCAGATAGAGCGAGGGCAGGCCTTCGGCGGATTTCTCGGTGACTGGCGACATCACCACGCCATTGCCATGGGTGAACAGGAGATGCAGGTTCACCCAGGTCTGGGCATTCGCCGGAATCAGTGCCGGCTCCAGCTCGCGCGCCGACAGCATGACCTGCTGGTAACCTGCGCCGAGCTGGTAGCGGTCGATGTCCGTCGCGAGGAACTTGTAATAGGTCCTGATCTCCTGCAACTGCGCATAGGTATCGCGCAGCGGCTGCAGGTCCCACAGGCGGATGTTGTCGATGGTCGGCCGATTGGCCTGGAGCGCGGCGAGATTCAGGCCCTGTTCGACCGGAAACGGCTTCACCTCGATCTGCGTCACGCCATAGGCCTCGCGCGTCAGCGCGATATTGTGTTCGAGATATGGCGTCTCCAGCTGCAGCTCGTTCGGCTTCACATAGAAACGCTGGAACAGTGCCGGCCAGATCGTGCCGAGCAGGATTGCGCTGCCGACCACCAGGAGCGCCGCGGCCGCAGGCACCCGATAGTCCCGCCAGCGCATATTGGCCCATGAAGCGGCGGCAGCGGCGGCAGCCAGGCCGCATTGCAGCCACAGGACCGGCAGCCCGACATGGACGTCGGTATAGCTCGCGCCGACCACGACGCCGTTGTCGCCGTAGAGCAGCATGAAGCGGTCGAGCCAGTAGGACCACGCCTGCAGCGCGAAGAACAAGCCGAGCAATGCCGATCCATGGGTAGCCGCCGCCGGTGAAAGCCCGCGTGGCGACCGCACCAGCGCGATGTCGCCGCGCAACCCGTAGACCACGCCGGCAACCACTGCGCTGCAGCACAGCAGCAGGAGCAGCCAGTTCCTGAGTGCAAGATACGCCGGCAGCGTGAAGAAGTAGAAACCGATGTCCTTGCCGAAGATCGGATCGGTCTTGCCGAAGGGCACCTGATGGATATAGCGCAGCGCAATGGCCCAGCTCGACAGTTCACCGACGGCCATGAGCAGCCCCACAAGGACGGCGGCGGCGGCAATGGCGGCGCGCCACGGAAGGCGCGCTGCAATCTCGCCAACCGGC
Source organism: Cupriavidus sp. SK-4 (assembly GCF_000611125.1). Lineage (NCBI taxonomy): Bacteria > Pseudomonadati > Pseudomonadota > Betaproteobacteria > Burkholderiales > Burkholderiaceae > Cupriavidus > Cupriavidus sp. SK-4. Next base: position 17,168 of record NZ_JFJW01000002.1, on the reverse strand, counting down.
TGGCCCAGGACCTCCGGCCTCCAGGCCTGCGCCTGACTCGCGCAGCGGTGCGCCAGCCAGCCCGATACCCAGAGCGCGCCTGCCGAAACGGCGAATACGGCAAGGAACAGAAGCGCCTGGGTGGCGAATATCGTGCGGAACACCCCGGCGTAGCCAACCGAGGCAAACCACAACCAGTCAACAACGAGGCCGGTGACGCGGCCGACAGCAACCAGCGCGACGATGACGGCAACAACCCAGGTCGCAAGGCGTCTCACACGCGTGGCGTCTCTCGCTGGCGAGCGCATCGATCATGCTCCTTTGCCGCACCGTCGTCCGTGACCCGGCCATTCGGGCTGCCTGTCCATATCAGCATATATGCCTTCGCTGCACAGCGCACCGGGTACGCCACCCCAGCACGGCCGTGGCGTTATCGGCGAGCACCCATTCACCATGTTCGGCCTGATTAGAGCATATGATTCTCAAAATTCAACCAATAGAGAAATAGAATTACAATCTCCGGCGACATTGAACGACAATTCGCATGCCTGTGCTCCGGCCCGCAAATATCATGGCTATGTACCCAGAACAAGACCAAGGTGCCCGCCATGACCGGATCCCCCCTGACTGCCGCAGCCCCGGCAGCGTTTCCCCATACCGCCCCGCCAACTGCGCCGCTCGACCAGCTGGCGCTCGACCTCGAGGCCACCTTCGCCCACAGTGCGCGCATGGTGGCCAGGCACATCGCCGTGCATCTGCCGGACACCGACACGCTGCTTGCGACACTGCCGCCAGGCGCCCTGCTCGGCAGGCCGGATACCTATGCCCGCCACCTGGTTCATGCCGACCCGCTGGAGCGCTTCTCGGCGATGGTGCTGGTCTGGCGCCCGGGCCAGACCAGCCCCGTGCACGGCCATCGCACCTGGTGTGCCTACCGCGTGCTGCGCGGCACGCTGAGCGAGCAGCACTACCGGTGGGATCCCGCCAGCCGGCAGGCGCGCCATGCCAACTCCGTCTTGCGCACGGCCGGCGATACCTTCAGCGTGCCGGCCGGGCTGCAGCACATCCATGCGCTGGGCAATGCCAGCGACGAGATCGCCGTGTCCCTGCACCTCTACGGCGTGCACCGCGACCACATTGCCACCGGCGTGAACCTGCTGGTGCCGACCGCCGACGCCTAGCATCTGCCGCGCATACCAGCGCCGCGTGCGGGCGCCGGCCCACCCTCACCTGACCCGCTACGCGCCATGGACCGCTACGACAAACAGATTCTCGCCATCCTGCAGGAAGACGCCACCGTGCCGGTGGCGGAGATCGGGGAACGGGTCGGCCTGACCTCGACGCCGTGCTGGCGCCGGATCCAGCGGCTGGAAGCGGCCGGCCTGATCCGCAAACGCGTGGCACTGCTCGACGCCGACAAGCTCAATGCCGGGGTCACGGTCTTTGTCTCGGTCCGCACCAGCCAGCACAACGTGAAATGGCTCGCGCAATTCCACGGACTGGTGGCATCGATCCCGGAAGTGACCGAGTTCTACCGCATGGCCGGCGATACCGACTACCTGCTGCGCGTGGTGGTGCCGGATATTGCCGCCTACGACCGCGTCTACAAGAAGCTGATCCAGGGCGCCGAGTTGGCCGACGTCAGTTCCAGCTTTGCGATGGAGCAGATCAAGTACACCACGGCGCTGCCGCTCGATTATGCGTAGGCCGGACATCGAGCGCTGCGAGGCGTACCGGCAGTTCGAAAAGGTCCATGCCGCCTTCCGTGCCGGCGATATCGAAGTGCTGCGAGCAGCGGTTGATGATCCGGCCTGCATTCCCAACGGAACCATGCTGCCAGGGATTGGCGCTTGCCTCGAATACGCGATCTACCATAGCCCGCAGCCCTTTATCCGCACCCCGCTCGAAGCCGGCGCGGATCCCCGGCCGGCGGATCAAGCGGGCTTTCCGCCGCTGATTGCCGCGCTGTCATGCACGCTCGCCGCGCCGGGCGGCAGCGCACGCTCGGACGTGGTCGAACTGCTCCGGCTGCTGCTGGACTTCGGCGCCGATCCCGCGCAGCGCGGCATCAACGACTACACCGCGCTGCATATGGCGGTGAGCGTGCGCAACTTGCCCGCGGTGGCGCTGCTGCTCGTGGCGGGGGTGGATGCGCCTTGCCGCACGCGCATCGACGACTGCGAGACTCCGCGCGAGATGGCCGAAGCCAAACGCCACCGATTGCCAGGACACGCCGCTGTTCACGCTCGACACCATGCTGCTCAAGCGCTTTGCCACGGTGCCGGCCTCGGGCTGATCGCCGGCACGACGCAGCATCTGGGCGATGACAGCGGCCCGCTGGCGACCGCCTGAACGGCTTCCGCGGCCATGACTGGGCGGTGGGCCCGATCGTCACCTACGACACCAAGATCGGCGCCAAGAGCCTGCTGTCGCTGGGCCTGCGCTGGGTGCCCTCGGTGGCCAACAAGAACCGCCTGAAGCGCACGAATACGTTCATGGGAACGGCGACCATCGTGTTCTGAGTCCTGCAAGTTCCCAGGCGGCAAGGCAGAATGCGTCCCACGCTCCCCATCGGGCGAGTTAAAGTACGCACCCAATAGTGCCTGCGTTGATCACGCGCAAGCCCGCAACCCTTGCAAGCCTGCAGACTGGCATCCATGACCTCAGTCCCATCCTCGTCAACACGTGCCACCGGCACGAGTGCCTCAACGCCCTCGGCGCCATCAACACCCGGGGAACCCACCCCCTTGTCTCGCCGCCGGGCTCCGGTGCCGCGCGGCCGCTTCGCCTGGATCACCGGGATTCTCAGCTGGACTCTGCTGATTGCAAGCACGCTGTTCTGGTGCGCGCTGCTGTTTCCGCTGGCGCTGCTGAAGCTGGCGCTGCCGTTTGCCGCCGTCAGGCGGCGCATCGATCCGCTGCTCAACGGCATCGCGACCGCCTGGATCTCCGGCAACACCGGCTGGTTCGCGTGGATCCAGCGCGAGCCGTGGGATGTCCAGGGCAATGAGGGGCTGCGCTATGCCGACTGGTACCTGGTGAACTGCAACCATCAGTCGTGGGCGGATATCTTCGTGCTGCAGCGCTCGCTGAACCGGCGCATCCCGCTGCTGAAGTTTTTCCTGAAGCAACAGCTGATCTATGTGCCGGTGATCGGGCTGGCGTGGTGGGCGCTGGACTTTCCGTTCATGAAGCGCCATGGCAAGGCGCAACTGCGGCGCAATCCGGCGTTGCAGCGCCAGGACCAGGAAACGGCGAAGCGCGCCTGCGCGAAGTTTTCGCTGGTGCCGACCAGCGTGATGGTGTTTGCCGAAGGCACCCGCTTTACCGAGGCCAAGCGCGCGGCCCAGGACTCTCCGTACCGCCATCTGCTCAAGCCCAAGGCCGGCGGACTGGCGGTGGCACTGAATGCGATGGGCAACAAGTTCCGCTCGCTGATCGACGTCAGCATCGTGTATCCGGAAGGCGCGCCAGGCTTCTGGGACCTGGCCTGCGGGCGCGCCGGCCCGGTGCTGGTGCGCATGCGGCAGTTGCCGGTGCCGCCGGCCTTCTGCGAGGCTGATTACGGTAGCGACAAGGCCTTCCGCAGGGAATTCCACAACTGGCTGGCACGCCAGTGGGAAGCCAAGGATGCAGAGATCGATGCGCTGATGCCGCCGCGTGCCGGCTGAAGTCTCGCTACCCGGGCAGGCGGTCGACTGCCCGCTTTCCCTGCCCCACCGCCGCGGTCAGCGAAGGGCTGCCGGCGTTGTCGCTGTTCGCGATGCTGATATTGCCCACGCCGGCCAGCCCCGGCCACGCCGCGTCGGGCGCCACGTTCTCACCCGCCAGGCTGTCGGGCATATAGCTGTATCCGTGTGCCCAGCGGTTGACGGTGATGCCGCGGATCACGTCCTTCGAAGCAAAGCCTTTGTGGCCGAGCATGCGGTCCAACTGCGCACGGATGTCGCGTTCCAACGTGTCGAAGGGCGTGCCGAGCAGCAAGGCACGGCCCGCGCGGAAGCGGTCGCGCGCCTGCATGCCGCTGTCAGGCACGGTCGGCACATAGAGCATATGCAGCACGGCGGGATCGGAGGGATGTTTGCCCGCCGGCGGTTCCAGCCACAGGTCGGTATAGGCCATGGCCGGCGCGTGGATGCGGCGCGTGCGCAGCGCCGCGAACGCCTGCCAGTGGTCCAGCGCCACCTTGGTGTAGACCAGCGGCGCCTTGGCCTCGTTGTGCAGCATCTCCTTCTGCTTCGCCGGCAGCGACGGCAGCAGGTACGGGATCATCATGTTGTAGCCGGCCAGCACCACGTGGCGCGCCTCGACGCGGTGCAGATTGCCGCTGAATCCATAAGTCACGCGCGTGATATTGCCGTCGGGCTCGACCGCGATCGCGGTGCTGTTCAGGCGCAGGCGCACCGGCTGCCCGTCGCGGTCCAGGCGGCTGTAGTCGAACGCGGCCGACACCACATCGGCCGGCCGGGCGAACGACGCCACGCCAGGGATCAGGCTCTGCACCAGTAGCCGCGCCAGCGAGGCATTGCCATCCGGAAACCACAGGCGCGAAGCCGGCGACTTGCCAAGCCGCAGGTTTCCCGCCGGCGCGGGCATGTTGGCGCCGGCAGGCAGACCGATGGCAATAGCGTCGGCAACGGAGATCCCATCGGCATCCAGCGCATAGGCATCGTTGCTGCGGCTGCGCAGGAAGCGTTGCCCGGCCAGGCCGATGCCGGCCTTGTCACGCAGAAAACTTGCGTAACGCATGGCGCGCAGCGCTGCCGCTCGCTCGGCGCCGGACAACGCCGGCAGGTAATCGGTGGTGCCCGCGGCCAGCCGCGCCAGAGCGGCGCGGTCCGCCGCAGGCAGAGGCGCGCTGTCCAGGAAGCGCGACAGGGCAGCCGCATCCGGGCCACCGGCCTGCTGCCCGCTGCGAACATCGATCAGCTCGCCGAACGGATCGCCCGCGACCCACTGGTCGCGCCCGAAATGCTCGGCATCGAAGAACACGGCGCGGCCCAGGCCGAGCGCGGCATAGGGATCCGCGGGCGCCGTGCCAGGCGCGCGCGTGGCGTCGAGCCCGATCCCTGCCAGCAGTTCGCGCACCGCGGCGTCGCCGGCAGCGCTTGCCGGCATCTCGGCGCTGCCGCCAAAGGTCACCAGCCGCTGGCCGCGCACCGTGAACTCATTGCGCTTGGCATGGCCGCCGAAATCGTCGTGGTTGTCCAGGATCAGGATGCGGCGGTTGGCGCCGAAGCGGCGCCGGTAGAACCACGCTGCCGCCAGGCCGCTCAGGCCGCCGCCGACCACCACCAGGTCGAAAGCCTCGCGCGCCAGCACGACCGGGTATTTCGCGCCCTCGCGCGCCAGGCTGTGCGCCAGCGTGTAGGTGCCGGCATGGTTGCCGCGCAGGCCGGTCAGCGCGGGCGGATACGCCACGCCTGCCCCGCCGTGCTGCGCGTGCAGCAACTGCACGGGCGCAAGGCCGGCGGCAATGGTCAGGGCGGTGCCGTTGAGGAAGTCTCTGCGCGTAATCGTCATCGGGTGCTCATCGGGATGCGTCGCCTGCCGCGGCCGGGTGCTGCGCGGCCAGCGCCTTGCGCCGTGCCGCCACGGCGGCTTCCGGCACCGGCGCGGCGCGGTTGCCCCAGCTGCCACGGATAAAGGTCAGCACATTGGCCAGTTCCTGGTCGTCCAGCGTCCAGCCATAGCCGGGCATGTGGTAATCCGCCGGCGCGGTGCCCACGCGCGCGGTCACGGCGCCGTCGAGCAGCAGGTTCACCAGCGAGGCCGGGTCGGGATCGGCCACGGTCGGGTTGCCGGCCAGCGGCGGGAACACGCGGGCAAAGCCCTTGCCGTCGGCGGCATGGCAAGGCATGCAGAACACCGCGTACTGGCGCGCGCCGGGCACATCGAAGCGGCCCTGCCGCAGTTGCTGCGCGGTGGCGGCATCGTGCCGGAACGGCTTGTCCTCGCCCCGTGCGCCGGGCAGGGATTTCAGGTAGGCGGCCACGGCATCGAGGTCGGGCGCGCTCATGTACTGGGTGGCGGTGGAGATCACCGTGGACATCGGCCCGAACGAGGTTGCGTGCCCGTTGCGCCCGGTGCGCAGGAACTCGGCGATATCCGCGCGCGACCACGCGCCCAGGCCGGTGACCTGGTCGCCGGTCAGGTTGGTGGCGGACCAGCCCTCCACGCTCGCCCCGGACAGGAAATGGCGGCTGCGCTCGTCCAGCCCCTTCTCGGCGAACAGGTTGCCGCGCGGCGTATGGCAGGCGCCGCAGTGCGCCACCGCCTGCACCAGGTAGGCACCGCGGTTCCAGGCTGCGCCGCGCGCGGGGTCGGTGCGGACCGGGTCGTCATCGACGAACAGGACGTTCCACACCGCCAGCAGGCTGCGCATGCTGAACGGCCAGCGCATCTGCGGCGCGGGATTGCGCTGGGTGACCGGCGCCACCTCGGCACGCAGGTAGGCGTACAGCGACGCCACGTCCTCGGCGCGCATGCGCGCGTACGAGGGATACGGCATCGCCGGATAGAGCCGCTTGCCGTCGCGCGCCACGCCATGCCGCAAGGCGCGGTCGAACTCGGCCAGCGTATAGGCGCCGATGCCGCTGCCGGCATCGGGAGTGATATTGGTCGAATGGATCGTGCCGACCGCCGTGCGGATCGGCAGCCCCCCGGCGAATGGCTTGCCGCCTTCACTGGTATGGCAGGCGGCGCAGTTGGCGATGCGCGCCAGGTAGCGGCCACGTTCGATCTGTTGCGTGTCGGCGGCGGCCAGCGCCATGCCCACGGGCAGCAGCACCGCCAGCGTCAGGCAGGCCAGCTTGCGCAGTGCGCGGGATGTGGCGATACCAGGTCCTTGAGGCAGGAGATGCATGAGAGCAGTTTCAGGTCAGGCAGCCGACACCGCCCAGTTTGCCGCAAGCACCAGGCACACCACCAGCCCGGCGGCGACGGCCACGCCGGTCAGGATCAGCGGCACCGGGCGCAAGGTGTCCAGGTCGCGCTGGTGCTCCTGCCCCTGGCGCAGGCCAAAGAAGCCCCACAGCACGGTCCGCAACAGCCTCAACGGGTTCATGGCATCTCCTTGCACAACGCCTTTGTGTACGAGTGCCGATTATGGGCCGTCCGCGCCAGCCATAACAGCATCAGATAACAGGAAAATTTACGTATCAGTTTGCCTGCCCGGGAGATAATGCGCTCAACCGCCCCGCCCCCGCCAACCCGCCATGAAACGCTACGAAGCCCTTGCCGAGACCCTGGCCGCTGATATCCGCAACGGCAGCCTGCCGCCGGGCACGCGCCTGCCGTCGATCCGCAAGACCGTGGCCCAGTATGGCGTCAGCCCCTCGACCGCCTTCCAGGCCTATTACCGGCTGGAAGAGCGCGGGCTGGTGCGGGCGCGCGAGCGCTCCGGCTACTATGTGGCGGGAGCGGCGCGGCGCGAGCTNNNNGGCGCGGGCTGCCCCAGCCGCAGGCGCGGCCGTCGCGCCAGGTGTCGACGCAGGTCGACATCTCCAAGCTGGTCTTCGCCGTGCTGGAAGGCGCGCGCGACCGCGAGCTGGTGCAGTTCGGCTCGGCCTTTCCCTCGCCCGAGCTGTTCCCGTGGGAGCGGCTGGGCAAGTCGCTGGCGCGCGCCGGCCGCGCGCTCGACCCGTGGTACTCGGTCAACGACCTGCCGCCGGGCAATACCGCGCTGCGCCGCCAGATCGCGCTGCGCTACCTGGGCGCGGGTGCGCCGCAGCCGGCCGAGGACCTGATCGTCACCAACGGCGCGCTCGAGGCGCTCAACCTGTGCCTGATGGCGGTGACGCAGCCGGGCGACGTGGTGGCGATCGAATCGCCCGGCTTCTATGCCTCGCTGCAGGCGCTGGAGCGGCTGCGGCTCAAGGCCGTTGAGATCCCGGTCGACCCCGCCGAAGGCATCGACCTGGGCGCGCTCGACACCGCACTGTCACGGCACCCGGTCAAGGCGTGCTGGTTCATGACGCAGTTCCAGAATCCGCTCGGCGCCAGCATGTCGGAAGACAAGAAGAAGGCGCTGGTGGCCTTGCTTGCGCGCCACCAGGTGCCGCTGATCGAGGACGATGTCTATGGCGAGCTCTACTTCGGCAACCGCTGCCCGCTGCCGGCCAAGGCCTTCGATACGCAGGGGCTGGTGATGCACTGCAGCTCGTTCTCGAAGACGCTGGCGCCGGGCTTCCGCATCGGCTGGGTGGCGCCGGGCCGCTTTGGCGAAGCGATCCAGCGGCTCAAGCTGATGACCACGCTGTCGGCCGGCGTGCCCACGCAGGTGGCGCTGGCCGAATACCTGCAGCACGGCGGCTACGACAAGCACCTGCGCAAGCTGCGCCACATGCTGGAAACGCAGCAGGGCCGCATGATCGATGCCATCGGCCAGCATTTCCCGGAAGATGTGCGCGTGTCCCGGCCGGACGGCGGGTATTTCCTGTGGGTCGAGTTTGCGCCCGGCTTCGATGCGCTGGCGCTGCACCATGCCGCGCTCGACGCCGGCATCGGCATAGCGCCGGGTCCGATCTTCTCCGCGCGGCAGGGCTACCGCAACTGCATCCGGCTCAACTACGGGCACCTGTGGAGCGACGAGACCGAGGCCGCCGTCGCCACCCTCGGGCGGCTCATCGCGCAGCAGCAAGGCAGCTAGCGCGCCTCGCGATGGCGGCGCAGGGCCCACTCCAGCGTCTCGAACGCAGCCTGCACCACTAGTGCCAGCACAGCCGCCGGGATCGCGCCAGCGAGCAGCAGCGTGGTGTCGTTGAGCGCCAGCCCGGTGGCGATGCGCTCGCCGAAACCGCCCGCGCCGACAAAGGCCGCGATCGTGGCCGTGCCGACGCTGATGATGGCCGCGGTCTTGACTCCGGCCAGCAGCACCGGCAAGGCCAGCGGCAGTTCCACGTAGCGCAGAACCTGTCCGCCGCGCAGCCCGAGCGCCCGCCCCGCATCACGCATGCCCTGCGGCACCTGCTCCAACCCGGTCGCGGTATTGCGCACGATCGGCAGCAAGGCATAGAGAAACAGCGCCACCATGGCCGGCCAGACGCCGATGCGGCCCAGCAGCGGGATCAGCATCGCCAGCAAGGCCAGCGACGGCACCGTCTGCAGCACGTTGACCACGCCCAGCACAGCCTGTCCGGTGCGGCGCCGCCGCGCCGCCAGCATCCCCAGCGGCACGCCGACCAGCGTGGCGGCACCGACCGCCCCCGCCACCAGGCCGACATGGCGCCGCGCCAGGCGCGTGGTGTCGGGCCCGAACAGCGCAGCAGCCAGCCGGCCGCGCGGTTCGGCACCGTCATGCGTTGCCTTTTGCCCCGCAGTGCCGGCCAGGAACGCGCGCGCGATCGCGTCGAATGACTGGCCATCGATCTCCGCCGCCGCATTCATGGCGATCATGTCGTCGGCGCTGACGCGCCCGGCCAGCCGCTCCAATGCCTGCCAGGCCTGCGGGAAGCGCTGCGGAACGTCGAGGCGGTAGACCACTACCGCGTCGTAGCGCGGGAAGTAGTGCCGGTCGTCTTCCAGCACGTGCAGCTTGTACTTGCGGATCTTGGCGTCGGTGGAATAGATGTCGATGGCATCGACCTGCCCCGCGGCCAATGCCTCGTAGGCAACACCATGGTCCAGCCCGAGCGGGCGTTGCGGCAGCCCATAGCGGCTGGCCAGCCCCGGCCAGCCGTCGGCGCGCCCCAGGAACTCGTGGGACAGGCCGAGCCTGAGCTGCGGCTGCGCGGCGAGATCGCTCAGCCGGCGCAGCGCGCCGGCGCGGGCATTGGATACGGCCAGCGCGTAGGTGTTCTCGAAACCCAGCGGAATCGCCGCGCCCAGCCCCATCGGCGCCAGCGCCCGCTGGATGGCATCGAGCCCGGCCCCAGGAGGCAGTTTCAGGATCTCGGCGGCGAGCGTGCCGGTGTAGTCGGGATAGAGGTCGATGCTGCCGGCCTTCAGCGCCTCGAAGACGATCGCGGTATTGCCCAGCCCTGGCTGGTGTTGCGCGGCGCCGGGCGGCCCCGCGGCCTGGGTCAGCAGTTCGCCAAGGATGTACGACTCGGTGAAGCGCTTGGAGCCGACGCGCAGCGGATCTGCCGCGCGCGCCGGCATCGCGCCCGCGAGTGCGGCAGCCAGCACCCATGCCACTGCCTGCCACAGCGTGCGCCCTGTTCTCCCGATCTCCCGACTGCCGCGGATCCAAGCCAAAACGTCTGTCCCGATAGGGGGCCGGTGTGCGCCCGGCATCGCTACATCATAGCTGCCGCATGTCCTTATCCCGAAATAGTATTTGCCATTTGCATGATGAAGGCGTAAAAATCCGGATTACACATACATCAATTCCGAGACCCAGCCCGCCATGGAAATCCGGCAACTGGAAGCCTTCGCCGCAGTCGTCACCACCGGCAGCGTCACCGCCGCCGGGCGCCTGCTCGGCCGCTCGCAGCCGGCCATCACGCGGCTGATCCAGGAGCTGGAGGCCGAGCTGGGCTTTGCCCTGTTCACCCGCAGCGGCCCGCGCGTCAGCCCGACCGAGCAAGGCTTCCTGCTCTATGACGAAGTCGAGCAGACGCTGGCGGGCATGCAGCAGATCCGCACACGCGCCGCGGCGCTGGCGCGCGGCGATGGCCGGCCCCTGCGCATTGCCGCGACCCCGGCGCTGGCGGCCGGCCTGCTGCCGCCGGCGCTGGCGCTGGCCTTTGAACGCGGGCTGTGCGCGCCGGAGCGCGTGGCGGTGCAGAGTGTGTCGCCCGAACAGGTGGTGCACGCGGTGCTGACCGGCGCCGCCGACATCGGCCTGAACAGCCTGCCGCTCGAACACCGCGGCGTGACCGTGCACTGGATCGGCCAGTCCGCGTGCGTCGCTGCCGTGCGTGCCGACGACACACTGGCCGCGCAGCCTGCCATCGCGCTGCAGGACTGCCGCGGGCGCCGCATCGTCACCATGCAGAACCCGTACCGGCTGCGCCGCCGCGTCGATCGGGCCCTGGCTGGCGCCGGCGTGCCCGAAGCGGGCGTGATTGACACCAATACCTCGATCAGCGCGCTGACCCTGGTGCGCGCCGGGCTTGGCATCGCCGTGCTGGAACCGGTGACCGCCCGCGGCCTGCCGCTGGCAGATATCGCCGTGCGGCCCATCGATGCCGATATTCCTTTCTACTTCGGCGTGATCACGCCACAGGCCCGCCCGGCCAGCACGGCGGTGCTGGGGCTGGTGCAGGCCGTGGCCGACGCCGCCGCCGGGCTGCTGCCCGACCTGGTGCGGCGCGATCCCGCCGAACACGGCGCGCTGCTGCAATCGCTCTATGGCGATGCCAGCGACGACGCTGACACGCCTACACAAGATGCCGGACTTTCCAGCCATGACTGACCTATCCGCCCCCGCCCTTACCCCCGCCGCCGGCCTGGCCGCGCTTGAAGCGCGCCTGCGCCAGGACCTGTCCTGGCTGGACCTGCCCGCCAGGGCCTGGACCATGCCGCGCAGCCACGATGGCCAGGACGTGCTCGACGTCGCCGTCATCGGCGGCGGGATGGCGGGACTCGCGGCCTGCGCCACGCTGACGCACCTGGGCATCCGCGTGCGCGCCTTTGACCGCGCCCCGGCGGGCTTCGAAGGCCCGTGGGCCACCACCGCGCGCATGGAGACGCTGCGCTCGCCCAAGCAGCTGACCGGTCCCGCGCTGGGCCTGCCGGCCCTGACCTTCCATGCCTGGTTCGAGGCCCAGTTTGGCGAGGCCGCCTGGCAGGCGCTGGACAAGATCCCGCGGCTGCAATGGATGGACTACCTGCGCTGGTACCGCCAGGTGCTGGCGCTGGATATCCGCAACCAGCACCAGGTCGATGCCATCGTGCCGCGCCCGGACGGACTGGTGGCGCTGTCGATGCAGACCCCGGACGGCCCGCACACCGTGCTGGCGCGCCGCGTGGTGCTGGCCACCGGCCGTGACGGCCTGGGCGGTGCCTACGTGCCGCCGGTCGCGGACACGCTGCCGCGCCACCTGTGGGCGCATTCGTCGGACGAGATGGACTACGCCAAGCTGCGCGGCAAGCGCGTGGGCGTGGTCGGCGCAGGCGCCTCGGGCATGGACAGCGCCGCGACCGCGCTGGAGGCGGGCGCCGCCAGCGTCGAAATGCTGATCCGCCGCCCGGACATTCCGCGCGTCAACAAGAGCAAGGGCGCCGGCAACCCTGGCCTGACCTTCGGCCACTACGGGCTGTCCGATGCCTGGAAATGGCGGCTGCGCAATTACATCAACACCCAGCAGGTGCCGCCGCCGCGCGGCAGCACGCTGCGCGTGTCGCGCCATGCCAATGCCTACTTCAACCTGGGCGCAGCGCTGGAAGCGATCGAGGCGCAAGGCGATGTCCTGCACGTGCAGACACCGCAGGGCACGTTCGAGCTGGACTTCCTGATCTTCTCGACGGGCTTCCGCATCGCGCTGGAATCACGGCAGGAGTTCGCCGCCTTCGCCCCGCATATCCGCTTCTGGCGCGACCGCCATGCGCCGCCCGCAGGCCAGGAAGACCGCGAGCTGTCCGACTCTCCCGATCTCGGCGAAGCCTTCGAATTCCAGGAGAAGACGCCCGGCGCCTGCCCCGGCGTCACGCGCATCCACTGCTTCTGCTATCCGGCGGCGCTGTCGCACGGCACCGTGTCCGGCGACATCCCGGCGATCAGCGACGGCGCACGCCGGCTCGGCCAGGGCATTGCCGCGCTGCTGTACCAGGAAGACGTTGAGCTGCACTACGCCGCGCTGCAGGCCTATGCCGAACCCGAAGTCTTCGGCGACGAATGGGTGCCGGCCCCGCCGCCGGCGCTGCGCGCAGCCAAGGCCTGAATCCCACCCCGACCTGAACCTGGAGAGTCCGATGACCCAGCCCCCGACTTCCACGGTCGACCTGATCGACCAGCTCACCGGCCTCGCGCCGGGTAGCGCCACGCACGCGCTGCGCCACCAGCGCAACAAGGTCGTGGCCGCCACGCAAGGCAGTTACGACGCCCTGTTCGACCCCGCCCTGCCTGGCCTGTCGCTGGCAGAGCGCCTGCTGGTTGCGCTATACGCGGCACGCCTGACCCCATCGCCGGCGCTGGCCGCACACTATCGCGCGCGCCTTGAGCAAGCCGGCGCAGATGCCAGCCAGGTCCGCGCCGCAGCCGAAGGCCAGCCGGAAGATATTGCCGACACGCGCCTGCGCGCCATGTTGGACTTCACCCGCAAGCTGATCGAAAAGCCCGTTGAGGGCGACAAGGCCGCGCTGCAGGCCCTGCCCGCCGCCGGCCTGAGCACGCCGGCGGTGGTCACGCTGGCGCAACTGATCGCCTTCCTGTCGTACCAGGTCCGGCTGGTGTCCGGCCTGGATGCCCTGAAAGCACTGAACGACAACGCCGCAGGAGCCCAGGCATGAGCGAGATCATCAAATCCCACGGCTTCACCAATGAAGTCCTCGACTGGAAGGCCTGGCTGGACGTGGTCGAACTCGACCAGGCCACGCCCGAGCAGGTCGCCGTGCTCGAAGAGAGCCACCCCAAGGCCAAGGTCCAGGACTACTACCGCTTCCTGGTCCACCAGCCCGAAATCCTGCGCCAGCGCTCCACCGCCTTCAACGCCATCATGTACGCCCCCGGCGGCATGCCGCGCGCCGAACGGGAGCTGTCCACCACGGTGGTGTCCCGCATCAACGGCTGCGTCTACTGCGCGTCGGTCCATGCGCAGCGCTTCGAACAACTGGCCAAGCGCAACGACGTGATCCGCCAGGTGTTCGACGATCCCCATACCGCCGGCACGACTGCGCGCGAGCAGGCAATCGCGAAGTTCTCGATCGAACTGACCGAGCGGCCCGCCGAAGTCACTGCCGAGCAGCTCAAGCCGTTGCGGGAAGCGGGCGTCACGGATGCGGAAATCCTGGACCTGATCCACTCGATCGCCATCTTTGCCTGGGCGAACCGGCTGATGCTGAACCTGGGCGAGCCGGTGTTTCCGGAGCAATCCGGGGAGTAGGCCGTCAGGCGCCAGCCGCAACGCACGCGGGCGCTCAGCCCGCGTTGTGGTGCACCGCCAGCCAGACACTGGGCTGGCTGGCATCAGTCCATGACACCCGGTGGCGGCAGTGGGCGGGAAGGTGCAGCCAGTCACCCGGCTTCATGGGATGCTGGCCGGACTGGCCTTCGATCTCGATGGCGGCGCTGCCGCTGACCAGCAGCACCCATTCCGCCTCTGCACTGTCGTACCAGAAGCCTTCGGGACTGGCCTGCCCGTTGGAGACGATGCGCTCGATCCGCAGCCCGGGCCGTTCCAGCAGCGGCTGGAAGAGTTCCTGCGCCGAGCCGGCCGGCACATCCGCCAGCAGGTTTCCGTGTTCAGGCTGCATGCTGCCTCCGGGAAGTCGTGGTTGCGGGACCCGTCAGGTGCCCGGCCCCGGCGCGAGTACGTCGCGCGCGCCGTTGCGGCCCATCGGCGACACCAGCCCGGCCACCTCCATCTGCTCGATCAGGCGTGCCGCGCGGTTGTAGCCGATGCGCAGCTGGCGCTGCACGGCCGAGATCGAGGCGCGGCGGCTGGTCAGCACAAAGCTGGCGGCTTCGTCGTAGAGCGGGTCGGCCTCGCCGTCGCCGCCGCTGTCGCCGAACAGGTCGGCGCTGCCGGCATCGGCCGGGTCGCCGGCAAGGATGGCTTCATCGTAGTCCGGCTCGCCGAATTGCTTCCAGTGCTCCACCACGCGGTGCACTTCGTCGTCGGCAACAAAGGCGCCATGCACGCGCTGCGGATAGCCGGTGCCAGGCGGCAGGAACAGCATGTCGCCCTGGCCGAGCAGGCTCTCGGCGCCCATCTGGTCGAGAATGGTGCGCGAATCGATCTTGGACGAGACCTGGAACGCCACGCGCGTCGGGATATTGGCCTTGATCAGGCCGGTGATCACGTCCACCGAGGGGCGCTGCGTGGCCAGGATCAGGTGGATGCCGGCGGCGCGCGCCTTCTGTGCCAGGCGCGCGATCAGTTCTTCGATCTTCTTGCCGGCGACCATCATCAGGTCGGCCAGTTCGTCGATCACCACCACGATCATCGGCAGGCGCGACAGCGGCTCGGGCGCGTCCGGCGTCAGCGAGAACGGGTTCGGCACTTTGCGCTCGGCGGCCTCCGCGGCGCGGATCTTCTGGTTGTAGCCGGCCAGGTTGCGCACGCCCAGCGCGGACATCAGCTTGTAGCGCTTTTCCATCTCGCCGACGCACCAGTTGAGCGCGTGCGCGGCCTGCTTCATGTCGGTGACAACCGGCGCCAGCAGGTGCGGGATGCCCTCGTAGACCGACAGTTCCAGCATCTTGGGGTCGATCATGATCAGGCGCACGTCTTCGGGCGTGGCCTTGTACAGCATCGACAGGATCATGGCGTTGACCGCCACCGACTTGCCCGAGCCGGTGGTGCCGGCCACCAGCAGGTGCGGCGCGCGGGCCAGGTCGGTCACCACCGGATTGCCGGTGATGTCCTTGCCCATGGCCAGCACCAGCCGCGAATGGTGCGCCTGGAACGAGGCCGCGTTGACGATCTCCGACAGCCGGATCATCTGCCGGCGCGCATTGGGCAGCTCCAGCCCCATGCAGGTCTTGCCGGGAATGGTCTCGACCACGCGGATCGAGGTAACGCCCAGCGCGCGCGCCAGGTCTTTCATCAGCCCGACCACCTGGGCGCCGCGCACGCCCATGGCGGGCTCGACCTCGAAGCGGGTGATCACCGGGCCGGCACCGGCGCCGACCACGGCGACTGGCACCTTGAACTCGGCCAGGCGCTGGGCGATCAGCTCGCCGGTTTCGCGCAGGCGTTCTTCCGACACCTGTTCGGCACTGTCGACCCCGGTCTCCAGCAGTTCGGCCGGTGGCAGGCGGTAGTCGACGACGGGGCGCGGAGGCGGCGGCGCAACCGGCACCGGCACGGGCGCCGGCTGGGCGGCAGCCAGCGGCACGGTGCGGCCGACCACGGCGGGCAGCACGATGCGCGGCTTGGCGGCCGGGACCGGAGCCTGGTTCAGTGCAGGCGCCTCAGCGGGCTCAGGGACTTCCGGGACTTCAGTCGCTGCAGGCGGCTCTGCTGCCTCAGCAGGCTCGGCCGCATCCGCTTCCGCCTCCTCGGCGATCAGGCCGTTGCCGTCCATCAGTCCGTCTGTTTCGTTGTCCTCGGCCGGTGCCGGGGCGCTGGCATCGAGAGCGCTGCCCTCTTCCATCGCGGAGCTTGCCACGGCCTGGGCTACGGCCTCGGCCTCGGTGACATCCAATTCGGGTGCGGCCGCTGCCAGCGCTTCAGGTTCAACAATGACAACGACGTGATCTCCGCCCCCGGCTTCGGTTTCGGTTTCGGTTTCGGTTTCGGCTACT
>NZ_JFJW01000002.1:746-816 GCF_000611125.1 Cupriavidus sp. SK-4 | reverse complement strand
TTCGGCTTCGGCTTCGGCTTCGGCTTCGGCTACGGCTACGGCTACGGCTACGGCTACGGCTTCGGCTTCG
>NZ_JFJW01000002.1:0-656 GCF_000611125.1 Cupriavidus sp. SK-4 | reverse complement strand
TTCGGCTTCGGCTTCGGCTTCGGCTTCGGCTGGCAGGGTGACGGTAGCCAGTGCGTGCGGTTCTGTGTCGACGGCAATGTCCGGCACCGAATCCGGCACAGCCGCATCCAGTTGTTGCAATTCCGGCGCAGCCGCTTGCGGTACCACTGACTTGGCTGCCAGCGCCTGCAACTCGGCTAGCAGATCAAGAGCTTCCTGCCGGATCGCGGCAAGCGTGACTTCATCGGCTTCGTCGGCTTCGGCCGGCACGGAATCCGGTGCGATGTCGCCAACGATATTGGTGTCTGCAGACACCGGTTCCATGGCAGGCGCTTCGGGCGCTGCCACGACCTCGGGTTCCGGGCTGGCAACCGGCTGCGCGGGAGCCGCTACGGCCTGCGTGGCACCAGTGGTCGCCAGCGCTACGGCGACGGCTTCAGCCGGCACTGATATGGCGGCAGGTACGGTGACTGAAGCAGTGGCCGAGGCGACGCCCTTGCGAGATGCCTCAGGCAGCGTCGTAATCGCCGAACGCACCAGGGGCTGCGGTTGGCGGAACGGGCTGCTGACCACCGTGCCGCGCAGGGGCTGCGCCGGCCGCGGCGCTGGAGCCGGTGAAGGTGCTGCCGTCGTGGCCGGCCTGCGTGCCGCCGGCTGGGCCGGACGCGGCGCGGGTG
>NZ_JFJW01000001.1:0-4233 GCF_000611125.1 Cupriavidus sp. SK-4 | reverse complement strand
AAATGCCGAACGTCTGCAGTTGTCGCAGCCAGTCTGGCATGTTGGGCGGGAAGAATAGCGCGCCCAGCACCGTGACGAAGAAGACGTAGATGACGAAATCATAGAATTCAAGCGTGCCGCCAAGGGCCGCCAGGGCCAAGGTCTTGTAGTCGCGAGCAGCCAGCGTGCGCGCCGGTGCGGGCAAGACGCCGCCCGGTACGCTCAGGGGATTCACATGGGGTTCCTGTTGTGGATTCACGTCCGGTCCTCGTCAGGTAGTGATCAATGGACTTCGGTCAGGGCCGGTCCTTTTGAGACCAAGACCCCATCGTTTGCGCGTGAGGGATGCCGATCAGGCATCGTCCGGTGCGCCACGCCTGTAAGGAAATGCACAGTTGGTGCGCGGACATCAAGTCGTGCGCACCGTCTTTCCATGCTGGTCGCTTTGTGTGGAATCGACTGCTGCAACCAATGAGGTGCAGCAGAGGGCGGCCGGTCCGGCTAGCGGAACGGCCGGCGGGTTCGGTCAGTCGGGGATCGAACCGTCTACCTGCGCCAGCTGCGCATACGCCGATAGCGATCGGTTCGGCCGGAAATACAGGTCGCGAAGAATCGGCTTTTTGAGCGGTCCAACGATGGATGCCAGTTCGGACAGCTTCACATGGCCCAGCTCGGGCATGCCGATACCCACGTCGCACAAACCGTATGCGGTGTCACCATCGGCGGGGTCGAGCGCGGCCAGTAGCCAGGTCGCATGCGCGTCAGGCGTAAACAGCCGCACCACAGGCAGCGGGTCGCTGGCGTGGCCGGTTGCGTACGCGCGGCCGTTTGCGAGCAGTTGCTCGCGTTGTTCCGCTGTGATGAGGGATGGGTTCATGGTCAAAGCCTCCATAACGTTTCACTCCACGGAGAAGCTAGGCGCTGCTGGGCTCGGCATTGCCGCGGGGCAATCCTTTCACCGGCAGCCCGCGTCTAGCCTTTGGGTAGCATCGGTACTCCACCTTACCCTGACTCGAGCGACAAATCAACCATTTAGGACTTATTTATTCCATTTAGGATGTTCATCGCAAATGGAATAGATACCACCATTGTGTCCTATGCCTATTCGATCAACACCACTTGGCGAAGATGCACAGGACGCAGCCATTGCGGCCCGTGTTGGATCTGCTATTGCCGCGCAGCGACGTGCTCGCGGCCTGACTCAGGCGAAGCTGGCGGAGATGATCAACCTGGAACAGGAAGCAGTCAGCCGCTGGGAACGCGGCACTCGTGTTCCAACGCTATATCGCCTCCAGCAACTAAGCGATGCATTGGATTGCACGGTGGACGATCTATTGCGTCGGGGCTCAAGGCATATTGATGATCAGACTGCTGTGGTATCAGATGCCTTGAAGGACCTAGAGCCGGATGAAAGAGCGCTTGTGATCAGCTTCATTCGGCAGTTCACTGACCTCCTGCGGTCCAAACATTCCTTGCGTAGCCCACGCCGCAAGTGACGGCTCACTGCAAGACCATCAATCCAAAGCATGTGTCCAGAAGTTAGGAATCGCACATATTGCCGGCTCCCTCGCCTCGCTCAGGGGCGTCAAAGTCAGACGGAACGCCGATCAAAATTGAAATTACGCCCCCGCTTGCGTCGCAGCCCCTCCTTCAGTTCCATGGAAGATGCCCACTGCGCGACCTTATGCTATTTAGGCCGGGACTACACGCGGTGACTCCTGCCCAGAACTGGCGGACGGGGATAGCGACAGGTAAGGGTTGTTCGGCGGCATGTCGGAGAACAGGACTCGCGGATCTTCCAACAGGTAGCCATGAAGTCTCCGCGACTTCCGCGGCCCCACCACGGTGCAGGTCCAGATATTCGCGCCGTCCTGCTGTTTGCAGTGCAAGTGCAGTTTCTCGAACCGTTTCTGCACCCATTGCCAATCGGGCACTCGAGCTTGCTTGGCAAGGAAAGCGGTTTTGGGATGTTCTTGGGCATAGCGCTGGAACACACCGGGGCTGACTAGATAGACGGTATCGGCGACCGTATGCACCAATGCCTTGGCGTCATTGATGATGAGCGTGCGTGCTTCGATGTGCCGGCGCAGCCAAGCAACAAAATGCTCGCCTGACGGCGTTTGCTCCTGTCCCGAAGTTAAGGCGGGTGCCAGGGAAACCGAGTCGATAGGCGCCCTCGACTCTGCGGACTCGACGGTCCGGTCTTCTATAACTGATGGGTCGATTTCCGTGAGTGATAAGGTAGCTGCCGACGCTGCGCCGGGAGCGACTAGCAGATCCAACGCTTCGCCACTATCGCCCGTTGGCTGGCTAGCTGACGAAGACCGAGTTGCGGGCGAAGGCGCACTGCTCGGCACCGATCCGAGATTCGTTGCCTCCCCCGCTTCCTGGACTACCGTCACCGTACCGGTGAACGATGGGGGCCGCTGATCTCCTTCCCAGATCAGCGAGGGTGCGAGGCGCAGAAGCGTGAAGGTATGGGACCAACCGACATCGCTTGTCACGGTACCTTTCCAGATCGCCTTGCCGTCCAGAGTGGGTAAGGCGATGCCGTGATCCTGCAGCACGTTGAACACGGCTGTATTGCTCGCCGGAATCCCGTCGATGCCCTGCGACAACAGGTGTGCCCGCAGCTTATCGGAAACGGTCTTGCTCACTAACCAGAGCGCATCCTGAGTCAACCAGCCATCGGAAGCCTGAGGCTGGTTCAACTTGAACTCCTCCTTGAGCAGATAACGCAGGCCCTCCAGCAGCTTGCGCTGCAACGCGTTGCGGGATACAGCCAGCGCCTTACTCGGATCACCGCCGAGCTCCTGAGCGACCGAGGCCTGATCGGCCTGAACCACCAGCTCGCCTAGCGTGCCGGCGTGCTCGTTCTGGCCCGCCAGGACATAAAGCAAGGCGGCCCACAAGTCAGGATACCCACTCAGCCAGTCGAGAATGTCTGTATCGAGCAGGCGAGCGTACAGCAGCCCCGTTGCTGCGCCGTGAAGCCGGTACTCGCGATTCTTGGGGTAACGAAAGCGGTACGGCAGTCGAAGTGGCCCATGCCAGGGATGCCAGACAGTGCCGTCGCCATACTCGACCTGCAGATCCACAGCGACCTTGCCGACATCGTGCAGCAGTGCCGCGTAGGCCGTGCCCGCGGTCCAGGCTTCCGCTTGGGCAGCTTGAGCTTCCGGCGTCGAGCCAGCCGGAAGGAGATGGGCTTGTCGCAACTTCAGCGCGTAGGCGACGGTTTCCAGTCCGTGATCCAACATGCCGCCGGGGTAGGCATGGTGGTGGCTTTCCGAGGCCGGAAACAGTTGGACCAGCTCGGCGTAGCGTTCCAACGGCGCGCCGTACAACGTGGCGAACTGGTTGCGGGAGACGGAAGTGCGCTGCCAAATGTGCTCCAGCAGCTTCTGTCGGCGCGGTGTCGCCAGCAGTGACGCGGCCGATTCTGGCCGCGTCAGCCCATTAGGAGGCTCCATGGTGGCCGTAGACCGGGTGTCGGTGTTGGGCGGCACTCTCCTGCGTAGGAACAACGAAAGCATGGCGAATTTCGGATGACGGGCAAACTTTGGATCCTTGGATATAGCGTCAACAGTTCTTCTCAGGCCACAGCCAATGCGGGCTTCGCCAAAGTCGGATTGACCGTCGGTTCCTGCGAGACCCCACTGACCAGGTTAGGGCTTGTCACGTTGTTGGCGCCGAAGGTCGACCACCTGATAACCGGCGACAAGGGGCTGCTGGCCGCCAGTACCCCGTCCTCACGCCCGCGGAATTTTGGGCACGCCACGCAGTCTGATTGGATGTTGCAGGGAAATCAGCCTCTCGGTTTAAAAAGCCGTGCAGGATTCAAGAACGAGTATCGAGGGACAGCGCAGGACGAGCATGAGGTAGCCACGATGAAACACGTTGCACAAACCACTTTCGCGGAGGGTGTGGGCCGGACCCTGGGCCGGCTGTGGCAGAGTTGTGTGCGGCTGGACCGGAGGGCAACGAATTGGCTGGTGGCGCGAGGATGGAAGCTTGGCGTTGCGAAGGCTTTGCTGATGGTGCTCAAGCTCGGCCCGTTGCTCTACACCACATTATGGCTAGCGTTGCTGCTTGCATTCGCTCTGGCCGGCGCCATTATCATTCGGAATGATAATGGAAGCTATGACGAGGAACACAAGGCAGAATGGGAGCACGGTCCTGCCGGGTATGGCCTGTATTCTTATGATGGTCATCGAATCGATCCGGAGGTGTCAGGAATTCTGTGTGCTGAGG